>VGEJ01000113.1 GCA_016869335.1 Alphaproteobacteria bacterium
CTGATCGAGGTGGCCGATGGGACGAACCTCGCCGGAAAGGCCGACCTCGCCGAAGAACACGCTGTCTTCGGGCGCCGCCGCGCCGCTCTGCGCCGAGAGGAGCGCGGCGGCGACCGCGAGATCGGCGGCGGGCTCGGTGATGCGCAGGCCGCCGGCGACATTGAGGTATACATCGCTCGTGGCGAGCTGTACGCCACAGCGCGCCTCGAGCACGGCGAGGAGCATTGCGAGCCGGCCGGCGTCCCAGCCGACCACGGCGCGCCGCGGTGCGGAGAAGGGCGAGGGCGCCACCAACGCCTGGATCTCAACGAGCAGGGGGCGCGTGCCCTCGATCCCGGCGAAGATCGCGTTGCCGCAAACGCGCGCGCGGCGCCCGGCAAGGAACAGCGCTGAGGGATTGGTCACCTCCTGCAACCCGGCGCCGGTCATCTCGAAGATGCCGATTTCGTCGGCGGCGCCGTAGCGGTTCTTCACCGCGCGGAGGATGCGGAACTGGTGGCCGCGCTCGCCCTCGAAGTAGAGCACGGTATCGACCATGTGCTCCAGCACGCGTGGTCCGGCGATCAACCCTTCTTTGGTGAGGTGCCCGATCAGCATGGCGATGCTGCCGCGCTGCTTAGCGACCTGGATCAGCGCCTGGGCGCTCGCTCGCACCTGCGTTACCGAGCCGGGCGCTGAGTCGATCGAATCGACGTACATGGTCTGTATCGAATCGATGACGAACGCCTCGGGCGGCGGCGTTCGCTCGATCGTCGTGACGATATCGCGGACGCTACTCGCGGCGGCGAGGTCGAGCGGCGCATCGACAATGCCGAGGCGGCGGGCGCGGCCGCGGATCTGGGTCAATGCTTCCTCGCCGGTCACGTAGACGCCGGAATGGCCACGGCGCGCGAGGCCGGCCATTGCCTGCAACAGCACCGTGGACTTGCCGATGCCGGGATCGCCGCCAATCAGGAGCGTCGAGCCGGGCACGAAGCCGCCGCCCACCACCCGGTCGAGCTCGCCGATGCCCGACAGCAGCCGCGGCGGCTCGGGACTCTCGCCGGCCAGCGGTTCGACCAGGAGGGCGCGTCCCTTGCCGCGGCTCAGGCCGCGCGGGGCGCTCGCCCGCACCGCCTCGGTGGTCAACGTGTTCCACGCGCCGCACGATTCACAGCGCCCGACCCACTTCCCGCTGACCGCCCCGCATTCCTGGCAGACATAGCGCTCGGTGGCGGCCGCGCCCACTAGCGGTTCTTCTCCCGATTCGCGTCCGTCACGGCGCCAGGACCTCCATCTGGATCGGGCCTTGGGCATAGCCATGGATGAACTGATCGACATAGGGGTTGTCGCTGTGGTCGATCGCGGCAACCGGCCCCGACCAGATGATTTTACCGCCGTGCAGCATGGCGACGCGGTCGGCGATCTTGCGCGCGCTCGCCATGTCGTGGGTGATCGAGAGCGCCGCGGCGCCGAGGTCGCGCACGCAGCTCACCACCAGATCGTTGATGACATCGCCCATGATCGGGTCGAGGCCCGTGGTCGGCTCGTCGAAGAAGATGATCTCGGGCCGGGTCGCGATGGCGCGCGCCAGCGCCACGCGCTTCTTCATGCCCCCGGAGAGCGCGGCCGGCCGCAACTCCATGACGTCGGCGCCGAGCCCGACCTTGGCCAGGGTCGTTGCCGCCACCGCGCGCGCGGCGCGCCGCGACATGCCGTGCGCCTGTACCAGGCCGAAGGCCACGTTCTCCCAGACCGTGAGGCTGTCGAATAGCGCCGCGCCCTGGAACAACATGCCGATCTTGCGCACCACCCGCTCGCGCTCGGCCGCGCGAATCCCCACCATCTCGGCTCCGTCGATCTTGATGCTGCCGCACTCGGGCCGGAGCAGGCCGAGAATGCACTTGAGGAGCACCGATTTGCCGGTGCCCGAGCCGCCGATGATCACCAGCGACTCGCCCGCCGCCAGATCGAGATCGACGCCGGCCAGCACCACTTTGGCGCCGAACGCCCTGTGCACGTCGCGCAGGCTGATCTTTGGGCTCGGCGCCGGTGCGTTCATTTGGCGAAGAACAACTCGGTGATGATGTAGTCGGCAGCGAGGATGAGGACCGAGGCGGAGACCACGGAGTTGGTCGTCGCGCGGCCGACGCCGGCGGCGCCGCCGGCGCTGTGGAAGCCGTTGTAGCAGCCCATGAGCGAGACGATGAAGCCGAACACCGCGGCTTTGACCAGGCCCGAGACGACATCAATGGTCTCGAGGAAGTCGAAGGTGTTCTTGAGGTAGGTACCGCCGTTGAAATCGAGGCGGCCGGTACCAATCAGGAAGCCGCCCAGCACGCCGATGATGTCGGCGACGAACACCAGCGCCGGCAACATCAGGGTGCCGGCGATCAGGCGCGGCGCGACGAGATACTTGAACGGGTTGGTCGAGAGCGTCACCAGCGCGTCGATCTGCTCGGTGACCCGCATGGTGCCGATCTCCGCCGCCATCGCCGCACCGACTCGGCCGGCGACCATGAGGCCGGCGAGCACCGGGCCGAGTTCACGGGTGATGCCGATGACGACGATCGTCGCCACGGCGCTCTCGGCATTGAAGCGAGAGCTGCCGACGTAGACCTGCAGCGCCAACACCATCCCCGTAAACACGGCGGTAAGCCCGACAACGGGCAGCGAGAAGTAGCCGATGCTGAGCATCTGGCGCCCGATCAGCAGCGGATAGATCGGTGGCGCGGCGCAGTGGTAGAGGCCATTGCCGGCAAAACGGGCGAGGCGACCCGTCGTGACGACAAAGGCGATTACCGCGCGCCCAATGCCGGCGACGAAATGCACGAGCATCACGCCCCGCCGGCCCGAGCCGTACGGTAGCGCCAGCACAAACGCCGCCCCAGGCGCGTGAGGATCTCGTAGGGAATCGTGCCTGCGGCGCGAGCAACATCCTCAATCGCGGCACCGGCGCCGATCAGCGTCGCCCATGATCCGGGTCCAACCCGCTCGGCCGGCACGGCGGAAACGTCGAGCGCTAGCAGATCCATGGACACTCGCCCGAGCAAGGGGACTCTTGTTCCGTCCACAACGGCATAGCCGACGCCGCTGAGAGAACGTGGAAGTCCGTCGGCATAACCCACGGAAATTGTGGCGATTCGCGTCGGGAGACTGGCGCGGAAGGCGGCACCATAGCCAACCGTGTCCGGGGCGTCAATGTCGCGCACTTGAAGCACCCGGCCGTGCAGTGACACCACGGGTCGCATCGGATTGGTCCCGCTCGGCCTCGGGTTCACGCCGTACAGCGCTATGCCCGGCCGTGCCAGGTCGAAATGAAAATTACGACCGAGGAAGATACCGGCGGAGTTGGCAAGGCTGCGGCGGGCGCCCGGGAACAGGCCCGTGGCGCGCTCAAAGCGAGCACGTTGCACGCCGTTGAGGGGATGCTCGGGCTCCTCGGCGCATGCGAGGTGGCTCATGACGAGACGAACGTGGATCCCGGCCAGGCGATCCATTTCCCGGCCCAGCGTCGCGATCTCTCGGGGAGGAAGGCCGAGGCGGTTCATGCCGGTATCGAGGTGCACGGCCGCGGGCAGCACGCGGCCGCGCTGCCGAGCGGCCGCCGCCCATCGCGCGATCTGGCCGAGGTCGTTGAGTGAGGGGCGCAAGCGCGCCCGGCGAAAAGCCGAGGCAGCGCGCGGCGGCAATCCGTTGAGGACATAGATGGCGGCCCGTGGCGCGACAGCGCGAACCGCCAATCCCTCGTCGTAGGTCGCGACAAAGAAACAGCGGCAGCCGGCCGCTGCCAACGCCTTGACGACGCGCCTTACGCCGAGGCCGTAGGCATCGGCCTTGACTGCTGCGCCACAGGCCGCGCCGGCAAGACGGCCCTGAAGCGTTCGGTAGTTGGCGGCGATGGCGTCGAGATCGACGGTTAGTCGCCCGCCGGCGAAGCTAGAAAGGGGCATCGGCGGCGCTGTGGTGCCGATCCAGGTCGTGAAACCGTGTCGTCTCGCCATGGAAGTGCAGCGCGATCGTACCGGTCGGGCCGTGGCGCTGCTTGCCGATGATGATCTCGGCGACGTTGTGCGCCGCCTCCATCCGCTCCTGCCACTTGAGGTGCCCATCGGTGCCGGGCTCGGGCTGGCGCCGCTCCAGGTAGTACTCCTCGCGGTAGATGAACATCACCACATCGGCATCCTGCTCGATCGCCCCCGACTCGCGAAGGTCGGACAGAAGCGGCCGCTTGTCCTCGCGCTGTTCGACGGCGCGGCTGAGCTGGGACAGCGCCAACACGGGCACGCCAAGCTCCTTGGCCAGGGCCTTGAGCCCCTGCGTGATCTCCGAGATCTCGACCACGCGGCTGTCGTAGCGGCCCGAGGGGCGAATGAGCTGAAGGTAGTCGACCACGACAAGGCCGAGCCCATGCTGGCGCTTAAGCCGCCGCGCCCGCGTGCGCAGCGCCGAGATCGACAGCGCCGGGGTGTCGTCGATGAAGAACGGGATGGTCTCAAGTTCCTGCGCCGCCGCGACCAAACGGCGGAAGTCCTCGGCGCCAAGCTGTCCGCGGCGCACCTTCTCGGACGCCACGTCGGCGGCTTCCGCTATGATCCGGGTGGCGATCTGTTCGGCCGCCATCTCGAGCGAGAAGAAGCCGACCGCCGCGCCGTCGACCACCTGGGTCCGTCCGGCTTCATCGAGCTCGGCGCGGTAGGCGCGCGCGGCATTGAGGGCGATGTTGGTGGCCAAGCTGGTCTTGCCCATCGACGGGCGCCCGGCGACGATCACCAGGTCCGATGCGTGCAGGCCGCCGAGCTTGGCGTCGAGATCGCGAAACCCGGTCGCGACGCCGGTGAGTCGGCCGGCGCGCCGGTGCGCGGCGTCCGCGATGTCGATGGCGGCGGTGAGCACCGACTTGAAGGCGGCGAAGCCGCCGTCCGGGCGGCCCGTCTCGGCCAGCGTGTAGAGCTGCTGTTCGGCATCTTCGATCTGCTGTAGCGCGCTTTCTTCGATGCGCGCGTCGGATGCCGTCGTCGTGATCTGATCGCCGAGCCTGATGAGCGCCCGGCGTAAAGCCAGATCGTGGATGACGCGCGCGTAGTCCTCGACGCTGAACAGGCTTACCGCCGCGCCGGCCAGCCGCGCCAGGTACTGGGCGCCGCCGACCTCGGCCAACGCGTCGTCGCGGTCGAAGTAGTGCTTCAACGTGACCGGGGTCGCGATCTGGGAGCGCTCGATCAACCGTCCCGCGGCCTCGTAGATGCGGCCGTGAACCGGCTCAAAGAAGTGCTCGGCGAGCAAGAACGAAGAGACGCGCGCATGCGCCTCATTGTCGATCAGGAGGGCGCCGAGCAGCGCCTGCTCGGCCTCGAGATTGTGCGGCAGACTGCGATAATCGGGAAACCGTTCATCGCCCTCCTCGACGAGGGCGGGCATCATGTGCAAGTTCTCCATCGCGAAACCATATCACCGCGCTACACCTTCCGGTGTATACGGTGCGGGCGAGCCCTGTGGAACCTGCGGACGATTTCCATCCCCACCTGGTCGATACCGGGGACTAAGCGCGTAGTGCCTTGTTCCGATGGTGCTTTTCGCGTTTGCTCAGGCCGCCGCCGCGCGTTGGGCGGCGCGCCGCTCCCACTCGAACACATAGTTGCGCGTCAGTGGCACGGCGTCGATCGCCTTGGCGAGCTGCAACTGAAACACAACGATTCCCCCGTAACGGAAGTTGGCCTCGCACCCGGCGAGGTAGAACTCCCACATGCGACAGAAGCGTTCGTCGTAGAGCGCCCGAATCCGCTCGCGGTTGGCGTTGAATCGCTGCCGCCAGGCCTTGAGCGTCTCGGCGTAATGCAATCGCAGGACCTCGACGTCGCTGACGTAGAGCCGCGCCTGCTCGACGGCGCGGAGGATCTCCGACAGCGCCGGAACGTAGCCGCCCGGGAAGATGTACTTCCGCAGCCACGGGTTGGTGGCCCCCGGTCCGTCCGCCCGCCCGATGGTGTGGAGCAGCATCACCCCACGCTCATGGAGGAGCTCGTTGACCTTGGCGAAGTACTCGCCGTAATGGCCGACGCCGACATGCTCGAACATGCCTACAGAGACGATCCGATCGAACCGCCCGCTGAGCTCGCGGTAGTCCTTGAGCTCGAAGTGGACGCGCTTGCTCAGGCCGGCCTCCGCGGCGCGGGCGGCACTCACCTTGTGCTGCTCGACCGAGAGCGTGACGCCCGTTACCTCGGCGCCGCTGACCTCTGACAGATAGAGCGCCAAGCCGCCCCACCCCGAGCCGATATCGAGCACGCGATGGCCCGCCGAGAGCAGCAGCTTGGCTGCTATGTGCCTCTTCTTGTTCTCTTGCGCCAGCTCGAGCGGCTCGCCGGCGGACAGGTGATAGGCGCACGAGTACTGGCGGTCGCGATCGAGGAACAGGTCATAGAGGCTGTCTGAGAGATCGTAATGGTGGGCGACGTTCTCTTGTGCCCTGCCCACCGGGTTGTATTGCTGGAGCCGGCGCGTGAGCTCACGCGCGCGCCGGCGCAGGGTCTGCATCCAGTGGCCATCGCCCCAGCCCAGGTTCATGAGCACGAGCGCGAGGAAATCATAGATGTCGCCGCCCTCGATGGTCAGCGTGCCGTCCATGAAGGCCTCGCCGACCTTGAGGCTGGGATTGAAAAAAAGCTGCCGGTGGAGCGCCCGATCCTGCAGGCGAATGGTGACGGCCGGGCCGGGCAACCCGGCCGCCCGATGCACGCGCCCGTGGGCGTCGATCACCGTGAGGCAACCGGCCTTGATCAGCGGCCGGATCAGGCGGTCGAGCAGCATCGGAGCACGCCAAGTCCGAGTGGAGCCGGGGCCTATGCTTTCGCGTTCTCCTCGCCGGCGGCGGTCGTTGGGCCGCGGGCGCGTGCCCGCTCTGCGGCCACGACTTCCTCCGGGTTCTCAAAGAACGCCGCTGCCGCCTCCGGGGCGAGGTCGACGGGTGCCCCCGGGCCGCCGCGCGCCTGGACCTCAGCTTCGGCCGCCGACCGCGCCACATTGATGGTGACCGCGACGGACACCTCCGGATGCAGGCGCACGCGGACGCGGTGCAACCCGAGCGACTTGATCGGCCCATCGAGGACGACCTGGCCGCGGCCGACGGTGAAGCCTGCCGCAACCGCTGCCTCGGCGATGTCGCGCGCGGTGACCGAGCCATAGAGTTGCCCGCCCTCGCTCGCCTGGCGCAGGACCACGCAGCTCAGGCCGTCGAGCCGGCCGGCGATTTGCTCGGCCTCGGCCCGCCGCTCGAGGTTGTGCGCCTCGAACTGCACCCGCCTGGACTGGAACTCGCCCAGGTTCGCCTTGGTCGCCCGCAGCGCCTTGCGCTGGGGCAACAGGAAGTTGCGCGCGAACCCGTCCTTGACGCGCACCACGTCCCCCATCTGACCGAGCTTCTCGATGCGTTCTAGCAGAATGACTTCCATGTCCCGCTCCCGTGGCCGCGACCGTCGTTTCTACGTGCCGGCACCGAGTCGCCGCCGCAGGTGCAGCCAGGGTTCCAGAACGCCGAGCGCGACGAACCCCGCCGCAGGCCATAGCGCCAAGACGGTAACCACATACACCGCCGCTAACGCCAATCGGCGCAACGGCCGCCCGCGCGACACCTCGTGCAGGATCGCGAGCCCAGCCAAGAAATACGGAATCGCGAGCACGATCGCAAGCGGGGCGCCGAGGAAACCGAATCGTCCGGGCAGGAGCGACAGGGCCAGTGCGCCACCGAAGCCATACAGCAGGC
>VGEJ01000114.1 GCA_016869335.1 Alphaproteobacteria bacterium
GAGGGTCACCAGCATGACGACCAGCAGCGGCAGCGGCGTCGAGATGAACGGGACACCCTCAGCGAACTTGAGCCAGATAGCGTAGGCGCCGGCCAGCGCGGCGCCGAGCAGCATCAGCATGCCCAAGGACCCGAACAGGCGGAGCGGTTTGCTGACGTAGAGCGAAAGAAAACGGATCAGGATAAGGTCGAGAATGACGCTCAAGGTCCGATCGAGCCCGTACTTCGACCGCCCGTGGGAGCGCGGGCGGTGATTGACCGCGAGCTCGGTGACGCGCCCGCCCTGCCACGCGGTGAAGATCGGGATGAAGCGATGCAGCTCGCCATAGAGCCGGACACCCTTGAGCATCGATCGCCGATAGGCCTTGAGGGTGCAGCCGTAGTCGCGCAGGCGCACGCCCGAAAGGCGCGAGATGACGATGTTCGCCAGTCGGCTCGCGGCCACCCGGACGACGGGATCCCGGCGCACCCGACGCCAACCCGAGACGAGATCGAAACCTTCCCCGAGCTTGGCCAGGAGGCGGGGAATGTCGGCCGGATCGTTCTGTCCGTCCGCGTCGAGCGCCACGATGATCTCGCCCGAGGCGTGATCGAAGCCCGCCATCAGCGCCGCGGTCTGCCCGAAGTTGCGGCCCAGCCGGATGAGCTTGACGTGTGGTCGCGTCGCCGCGAGCCGCCGGACCCGCTCGGCGGTGTCGTCGCGGCTGCCGTCATCGACGAATATCACCTCCGCAAGCGAGGCCAGCTGTTGCAGCACGGGTTCGAGCTGGGCGAACAACGGGTCGATATTCTCAGCCTCGTCAAAGGCGGGAATGATCACCGACAGGGTGAGCGGCGCAGCGTGCGCTGCGCCGGGTCGCGCGGCCTCCGGCCCGGATCGCACGGGCGCTGAATCGGGTCCATCCAAGGGAGGCACAGAGTACGTTGCACCGCGGGGCGGCGCAAACGGCGCGGCGCCGGGACCATATGGCCGTCTTGATCGGGTGCCCGCGCCTCGGTTATTAGACGCAAGCCGCTCGATCACGCGCCGCGGGCGGCGGAGCGCGTGGCCATGATCCATCTGCGGCCCCATCCCCGGCAGCGGCTCTATACCTCGCTCGCCGGCTATCTCGGCGTGGTCGGGGACGTCGTCGGCGGACGGGCAACCAGCGGCGCGGATGTGGCGCGCTTCGAGCAAGCCGTTGCCGCCTTCGCCGGGAGCCCGCATGCCGCCGCCGTGCCGATGGCGCGGACCGGCCTGTACCTCGCAGTCAAAGCCATCATCCGGCCGGGGCAGCGCGTCATCCTCTCGCCCTACACGATCTCGGACGTCGTCAACATGGTGATCTGCGCGGGCGGCCGGCCGGTCTTCGCTGACATCCGGCGCGAGACCTGCAACATCGACTTTGATGAAGTCGCCCGGCTCATCGACGGCGGCACGGGCGCCGTGCTCGCCACGCACTTCTACGGCCTCGGCTGCGACATCGAGCCGCTGGCGGCGCTCTGCCGGGAGCGCGGCGTCGCCCTGATCGAGGACGCCGCGCAGGCCTTCGGCACACGGATCGCCGGTCGCTCCGTCGGAACCTTCGGCGATGCCGGGGTGTTCAGCTTCGGCCTCTACAAGAACGTCAACAGTTTCTTCGGCGGCATGGTGATCACGCGGCACGCGCACCTGCGCCAAGCGGTCGCAGACGCGCTTGCGCCGCTGCCCTTCGAGGGGCTGGTGCGGTTTGGCGCCAAGGTCGCGACCGGCGCGGTCACCGACCTCGCGACCCTGCCGCTCATCTTCCAGACCTTGACATTCCGGCTGTTCCGCTACGCCTATCTCCACCAGACGAAGGCCCTCGAGGGGCGGATGGCCTTCGACCGCAATCCAACCCTCATGCGGGCGATCCCGGCCCACTACCTGCGGCGGCTGACCCCGATGCAGGCGCGCCTGGCGCTCGCCCAGCTCGCTCGGGTGGCGAGCGACACGGCAGCGCGCATCCGTGCGGCCGGGCTGTACGATGCGGGCCTCCACGACATCGGTGAGCTCCTACTGCCGCCGCTCCGGACCGATGGCTCGCACGGCTACACCTACTACCCGGTGCAGTTCGCCGACCGTCGGGCGCTCATCGCCTACGCGCTGCGGCGGGGCCGCGACCTGGCCGAGAGCCATCACCGGAACTGCGCCGACATGGCCTGCTTCGCTGAGTTCGCGCGCGATTGCCCGCACGCCCGCGCCACCGCGGAAAGCCTGATCTACCTGCCGACGTATCCGCGCTACGCCGAGGTGGAGATTCGCCGTAACGTCGAGGTCATCCGCCGCTTTTTCGGCAAACGCTCCTGATGGGCGTCGCGGTGATCGGATCGGGGCCAGCGGGCTATTTCTGTGCCCGCGCGCTCATCGATCGCGGGCTCGAGGTGACCCTCCTCGATGCCGGCGAGACCCTGGGTACCGCGCGCGCCAGCATCGTCGAGCGCCTGTCGGCGACGCCCCGCGAGCATTGGGATAGAGCGGATCTCGCCGTCATCACGGCGACACGCAGCGGCCCGCTCTGGCGCGTCCCGCGCAAGTTGGCGTTCGGCTCGGACTACGTCTACGGGCGCGGGCGGGCACACTCGCCGCTGGTGGCACCGGCCGGCGGCCCGCAGCCGACTTTCGCCAAAGGCGGCTACTCGACCGTGTGGGGCGCCGCCGTCCTCCCGGCGGCCGATGAAGACCTGAGCGGATGGCCGTTCGGCCGCGCCGTGCTTGTCCCCTATTACGAGCGCGTGCTGCGCGAGGTGCCGCTGTCGGGCGCTGATGATGCGTTGGCGGCACACTTTCCGATCCACCGCTCGGGTGTGACCGAGGTCGATCCCGGCCCGCAGGGGCGCGCGTTTCTCGCCGGGCTGCGGGCCGCCGAGCGGCGACTTGAGGGTGCCGGTGTGACAGCCGGCCGGGCACGCCTCGCCGTAGCCGGGTCGGGCCCAGCGCGCGGAGACTGCACGAGCTGTGGTCTCTGCCTCAGCGGCTGCCCGTTCGGGGCGATCTACGCGACCGCGCCGGCGCTTGATCGGATTGCCAGGGCCGGACGCCTGCGCTACCAGGGCCAGACAATCGTGCGCGAGGTCATCGAAGACGCGAGCGGGGTCACCGTCCAGGCCTGCGATTCCAGCTCGGGTCGCGCGCACGAGCCGCAGCGCTTCGAGCGCGTCTTTCTCGGCGCCGGCGCCATCGGCTCGACCCGCATCGTCATGCAAAGCCTCCGAATGTACGAGCAGGCGGTCACCCTGCTCGACAGCCAGAAGTTCCTGCTGCCGTTTCTCCTGGCTCGGCCGCCGGTGGGCGACCTCGATGGCCAGCACAGCGTGCTGGCCGCCGCGTTCCTCGAGCTGCGCGATCCCGCGCGGTCGCCGCACTGGGTCCATATCCAGGTTTCACCACTCAATCCGCTGGTGCTCGGCCACCTCGCGCGCGCGTTGCCGGAGGGAGTGCTGCGGGCGCTGCGGCCCCGGCTGGCGCGCCTGATGATCGGCTGGGGTGGCTTGCACTCGGCTCATTCCGGCCGGATCGAAGCGTCGCTGGCAGCCGCTGTGCCAGTGCCGATATTGCGGCTCCGCTCCAGTCGCTCGAGCGACGCTCGGCGCACCGCCGCGCATGCCGCCCGCAGGCTGAAGCGCCTCGCGCCCGACCTCGGGGCGCGCGTGTTGTCATCGTGCTTGGTGCTCGACGCGGTGGGAGGGGGCGGCCACGTCGGTGGCTCCCTGCCTATGGCCGCCAACCCGCGACACCGCCTGCAGTCCGACCGGCTTGGCCGGCTCCCGCCGTGGCGGCGGATTCACGTGGTGGACGCTGCGATCTTCCCCTCGCTGCCGGCGACGACGCTCGCCCTGACGATCATGGCGAACGCCTACCGCATCGGCGCCGAGACCCCGCTCGACTGAGCCCGGGGCCACAGCGCCAACGCCGCCGGCACGAGGGCGAGCTCGAGCCAGGGCACGAGCGGCACGACGTATCGGGGCTCGATCAGCACCAGTTCAGCCAGTACCACCGAGCGCGTCAGCGCGTGTGCCGCGACGAGCGCCAGCACGGCTGGGACGGCGCGGCGACGGAGCGCGCACCACGCGACCAGGCCCATGATCGCCACAACGAGTGCCACCCGGTACACCCCGGTGCCGGCCTTGACGACCGCCGTCAGCGGGTGTCGGAGCGCCGTCGTAAGCGGGTCGGCATCCCGCGCCGCGCCGCCGAGCTTGACCGGCCAGCCGGCGCTGTCGAACGGGTTCACCCAGAGGACGGCGGCCCGCCTCAGCGGCAGGAGGAGGCGCTGGCGGAGCGGCTCCGCCGCCCGTTTCGCCGCCGCAAGATCGGCGAACGCCTCATCGATATGGGCTGGAAACGGCCGCCCGCTGTGTCCAGCCAGCTCGGTCAGCAGCGCCTCGACCTGCTCCCGCTCGGACTCGCTCCGGAACGCCGTCGCGGGGACGCTGAGCCGATCATAGCGTCCCTCGCGTAGCGGATAGTCGGCTCCGGGATATTGGTACTGGCTCACGAGCCACGTGTGATTCCAGTCGAGGTAGCCGGCCGGCTGCGGCCAGCCGGTGGGGACGCGAACCAGGTTCGGCACCGGGTCGAGGCCGGCGGCGACGCTGCGGTACCACCACAGCCCGAGCGGCAGGGCGACGAGGAGGCCGAGAACGAGGCAGCGGCGCAGCGCCGCGGCGGGACTGTGGACAAAGAAGGCCGTCATCACGACCGGGACCACCAGCGTCACGCTGTCGAGCCGGACGAAGGCAGCCGCGGTGCCCGCCAGGGCGAGGGGTAGGATCTGCAGTCGGCGCCGGGCAAACGCGCGCATGAGCTCGGCGAACAACCAGAGCCAGATGGCGCTCGCCAGCGCTTCGGTGAGGACGAAGCGGGACCACGGAACGGTGAGGGGCGAGAGGGCGGCGAGGAGCCCGCCTGCCAGCGCCCACCGGTGGTCGTTCACCAGTCGGGCGAGGGCGGCCGTGGCGTACGTGACGGCCAGCGCGAGGATGAGCGCCGCGGTGGCTCCGGCCGCCACGGGGTTGCCGCCGAACACCAGGCGGACGGCGGCGAGAAACAGCGGGTAGCCGGGCGCGTGGTTGCCGCCCCAGTCCGGCGCGCACGCGGCGGACGCCGGATCCGACAAGGAGACGCAGCCGTTGCGCCGGATGTTCTCTGCGACCGCAAGGTAGACGCTGCTATCCCCGCTGGTCTCCGGGAAGAACACGGCGAGCGCGAGACGCGGCGCCAGGGCGATCCCGAACAGGGCAGCGAGCCAGAGCGGAGGAAGCCGCCCCGAGAGCCCCGTCTCAGGCACCGACAGCAGCGCCGGGCTTGATCGCCACGCACACCAGGTTGACGCCGAAAGGCGTCGGAAGCCCGCGGGCGATAAGCCAGTTCTCGCCCCGCGCGATGGCGAAGAGGACCGCGTTCACGACGGGCGGCGGGAGCGAAAGCTCGGCCGGGGCGTGCTCTTGCCCGCCGCGTGCCAAGCGGCGCTGGAGCCATTCCGCGCCCTTGAGCGCCAGCACGAGCAGCGCCCCCGTCACGGTGAAGTAGGCCGCCAGCCGCGCCTCGAAATGCGCGGCCTCGAGGAGCGCGGTGAACTCACGCCGGCGGTAGCGCCGCACCGCCATGCCGACCTGATCCATGCGCCGGCGCAGCAATCGGAACGCCGGTTCGGTCACGATGAGCACGCCCCCCGGGCGCAGCACCCGGCGGATTTCCCGCAGCGTCGTCACCTCGTTCTCGATCCAGGCGTGGCACAGAACCCCGAGCACGAGCGTGGCATCGACGCTCTCGTCGGCGAAGGGCAGGGACCGCGACAGATCTCCACGGACGAGGGCGGCGCGCGGCGCCTTCTCCCGCGCGAGCCCGAGCGCGAGGTCGGAGCGATCGAGCCCGGCCACCAAGCGCGGCGCGAAATCCTCGAGCAGCGCCAGGTGTGCGCCGGTGCCGCAGCCGAGATCGAGGAGAACGCCGCCGCGCCGGACGCCCGCACCCCTCAGGAGCCGCCGCACCAGTCCGCGCCGTGCGCGGTGCCACCACATGCGGTCCTCCACGCTCGCGGTCGCCAAGTAGGCCTGCGGCTGCATGGTTCCCCGCAACCGGAACATCGGCCGCCGCTCGCGCGCGGCAGCCTCGGTGGCTGAAGTAGCGCCTTAATGCCACGCTGGCGAAACAGATGTCCAGCGTGAGGGTAGCGCCGGATCGGGCCGCCGACCGCGCCAGTGGGCTGCGCAGTGGCGTGGTGCGGCCTGGGCGCGTCCGCTGGGTTACGAGGCGGCGGCCCGGGAGCGCTGCCAGACGACGCGGTCGGGCGGAAAGCTCACGGTGGCGACCGTGCCGGGGCCGACGGTGCTTTCGAGCCGGAGAGTCATCGCTTGATGCGCCGCATCATCGACAACTGCTGGGGCTTTCACGGCCGTGTCGCGAGCCGCGAGCAGGTGCAGATCCAGATCAGCTTCCCGCACCACAAGGACTGGCTCGAGCTGTTCATGGACTGGTGGGCGTACCGCTTCCGCAGCTGGCGCCGGCGCGCGCCCGCAGACGCGACACTGACGTTCCTCTGTGAACTCGGTCCCCCGGGAGTACGCGATGACCGGCCCGGACGGGTACGAGCTCTCGGATCGGTGGCAGGAAGCGCTCACGATGAGGGACATGATCCGCGCACTGTGGCGCCGCGTGGCGGACGAGCGGACGGAGCGCTGAGCGCGGGTTGCTGGTCGGGCGGCGCACGCCGTCAGCCAGCCGCCAACGGTGGTTTCCGGAAATCGGCATCCCAGCGCGCGAAGTACCAGGAGCCGTTGATCGCCGGATCGAGCGGGACGCGATCACCGCGCTTCACCCACTCGTCGTATTTCTCGCGTTCCTCGTGCGCCTTCACCGTGCCCGGCGTCGCCATGTAGCCGTTGAACCACATGCGCGTGATGCCCGGCGGCGTCCCCGGGGTATTAGCGGCCTATTCCTGGACATGGCCCCGCGGCGAGGCGCTGCGATCGGACCTGCTGGTCTTCCAGCAAGATGAGGGGGCGACGCCGCAGGAGCCGCTGCTTCGGTTCTTTGGGTCTGGCTCAGTGATTCTCCGACAAAGACCCTCTATGCGCTCGTCCCGCACGACTGGACAGTTGAGCCCGCGGCAGAGGGCCCCGAAACGGAGATCGAGGGCGTTCCTGCGCTGGGCCGCAAGCTCGTCCGACTGAGCGCGGCCGCTTATTTCCGAAGCGGTGAGAGCGAGTCGGTCCGCTTCAAGGTCGAACCGGACTCCGACGGGCGCGAGCGGGAGCTTGAACTCCCCCCTCGTAGTCGCCGGCTTTGTGCTCGCCGACGATGGGTGGGAACTGGTCGGGACGCTGGTGCGGCCCTTGATTCGCGAGGCGCGAAGGCAGCCGCGGCTGCCGGCAACCGGCGAGCAGCTTGTCCGTAGTCCGGGAGGCAAGTGGGTGCCGCTATAGGGCCGCTGGACTCCCCGCCCATGGGGCGATCCAGGAGTCCCAGAAAGAACGGCACCCCCCTTTTGAGGCGCCCGGCCGGCTGAACGGAGAACGTGGCGCGACGAAGCGGCCCGCCAATCGAGGCCTAACCGGCGTTCGATCTGTGGGCCAAGTTGTGGGCACGGCCGAGGCGTCCGCCGAAATACCGCATAAATAAGCCTCTTATCCAGAAGAGGTGGCGGAGGGGACGAACCCGAAATCCAACGGTCTCTGGGCATGCCGGCCACCTGTGAACGTCCCGCGCCAGTGAGACA
>VGEJ01000115.1 GCA_016869335.1 Alphaproteobacteria bacterium
CTGCGCCGCAAACGCGCTGACATCGCGCATCTCGCGCCAGAACAGCTCGGAGTCCGACCCCTCGAGCTCGGCGAGCGGCGCGCACCCCGTGAGCTCGGCGCGCAACGCCGCGGCACGGTACAGCACCGATGGCTCCGGTCCTTCGAGGCGCACCGCGGTGGCCGCGCGTCCTGCCTGGGCGATGGCAGGCACGGCGGAGCGCGACGCCGCCGCGCGCGGCACATGGGCGAGGCCCGTCGCCTCGTGGGGTCCGCGCCCGACCTGGCCCAGCACGCGCACCGCGACGTCGTCCTCGAGCCCGAGGAGTAGGATCGTCTGCGTCGTCTCGGGGATCGGCATGACCTTGAGGGTGACCTCGGTCAGCACCGCGAGCGTCCCGAACGAGCCGGCGAGGAGCTTGGCGAGGTCGTAGCCGGTCACGTTCTTGACCACCCGCCCGCCCGACTTGAACACCTCGCCCCGGCCGGAGACGGCCTTGAGGCCGAGGAAGTGATCGCGCGCGGCGCCGGCGCTCGGGCGGCGTGGCCCCGAGAGATTGGTGGCGAGGACGCCGCCGATCGTGGCGCCGGGCGCGGTGCCCAGAAGCGGCCCGTAATCGGGCGGCTCGAAGGCCAGGCGCTGGCCCTCGCCGGCGAGCAGGGTCTCGATCTCGGTGATCCGGGTGCCGGCGCCGGCGGTAAGCACGAGCTCCGCCGGCTCATAGAGACTCACGCCGGCGAGCGCCGTGGTCTCGATGCGGTGGCCGGAGCTGATCGGGCGGCCGAGCGCCCGCTTGCTCCCGCCGCCGACGACCTCGACCGGCGAGCCTGTCGCGGCTGCCCAGGCCACGGCCTGACGGACCTGCTCGGTGGTCGCGAGCCGCAGCGTCTGGACCATCAGAAGCGCGGCAGATCGGGGAACGGCAGAAAGCCGCGGTGGACGTGGAGGCGCCCGAGCTCGGCGCAGCGGTGGAGCGTCGGGAACACCTTGCCGGGGTTCAGCAGTCCACCCGGGTCGAAGGCACACTTCAGCCGCTCCTGATGCGCGAGGTCGACCTCGTCGAACATCGTGCCCATGAGATCGCGCTTCTCGACCCCGACCCCGTGCTCACCGGTCAACACCCCGCCGACCGCCACACAGAGCCTCAGGATGTCGGCGCCGAAGGCCTCGGCGCGTTCGAGCTCGCCTGGGTTGTTGGCGTCGTAGAGGATCAGCGGGTGCAGGTTGCCATCGCCGGCGTGGAAGACGTTGGCCACCCGCAGTTCGTAACGGCGCGAGAGTTCCTGCATCGCGCTCAGGACCTCGCCGAGCCGACCGCGCGGTATGGTGCCGTCCATGCAGTAGTAGTCGGGCGAGATCCGCCCGACCGCCGGGAACGCCGCCTTGCGCCCGGCCCAGAAGCGCAGCCGCTCGGCTTCATTCGCGCTCGCCCGCACCGAGACCGCGCCAGCCTGCGCGGCAATTGCCTGGACCCGCTCGATCAGGTGGTCGACCTCGACCGGCGGGCCGTCGAGCTCGACGATCAGCAGCGCTTCGACGTCGGGGTAGCCGGGGTGGCAGAACGCCTCGGCCGCCTGGATCGCGGGCCGGTCCATCATCTCCATACCGGCGGGAATGATCCCGGCGGCGACGACGCGGGCGACGCAGTCACCGGCAGCAACGTTGCTCGGGAAGCCGAGAAGGAGCGCCCGCGCCGTTGCCGGCCGGCGCAGGATCCGCACCGTCACCTCGGTGATCACGCCGAGGAGGCCCTCGGAGCCGGTGATGATGCCGAGCAGGTCGTAGCCTTCCGCATCGAGGTGCTTGCCGCCGAGCCGGACGATTTCGCCGCTCATCAACACGAGTTCGACCCCGAGCACGTTGTTGGTGGTGAGCCCGTACTTGAGGCAGTGTACGCCGCCCGAGTTCTCGGCGACGTTGCCGCCGATGGTGCAGGCGATCTGGCTCGACGGATCGGGCGCGTAGTAGAAGCCTGCCGCCTCCACCGCGTGGGTGATGCCGAGGTTGGTCACCCCCGGCTGGGCGATGACACAGCGATTGTCGTAGTCGATCTCGAGGATGCGATTGAACTTGCCGAGGCCGAGCACGATGCCGTCGGCGAGCGGCAGCGCGCCCCCGGAGAGCGAGGTGCCGGCGCCGCGCGGCACCACCTTCACGCTGCGCTCGGCGCAGAGCTTGAGGACGCCCGCCACCTGTTCGGTGGTCTCGGGCAGCACCACCGCGAGCGGCAGTTGGCGGTAGGCGCTCAGTCCATCGCACTCGTAGGGGCGGAGCCCGTCCTCATCGCCGACCACGCCTTCGCCCGGAACGATCGCGCGGAGCGCCGCGACGATCGCGGCGCGGTTCCGTATGATCGCGCCATCGGGCTCGGGCATGCGCACGGCCGGCCACCACCTCTGTCAGTCCGGTCGGGATCATAGACCAAAACGGCGCGGCCCGGTCGCCGCGGCCGAACGGAGGCGCTAGCTAGCCCTGGCGGGCCTTGAACTTGCGCCGCATCTTGTTGATGACGTAGACGCGCCCCCTGCGCCGGACCACGCGGCAGGCGCGGTGGCGGGTCTTTGCCGTGCGCAGCGAGTTGACGACCTTCATACGTCTGCCCCGCCCTGTTAAGGCGGTCCCTCAAGAACGCGCGACACTAGGGGCGGCGCAGGGCGCTGTCAACCGCGGCGGATGCGGCTCAGACGCCGCGAATGGTGACCGGATCGACGATGTTGAGGCGGGTGATGTAGCGCTGGAAGATCAGCGCCATGATCACCGGCGGGATGATCGAGAGCGTGCTCGCAGCAGCGAACACCACCATCGGTGTGATGCCGAGCGGGCCGATCGGCGAGACCCCGATCAGCGCCGGCGACAGCGTCAGCCACTCGCTGCCGCCGGTCAGCACGAGGGCGAACAGAAGCTCGTTCCAGGCGAAGAGGAAGGCGATGATGAAGGCGGCGCTGATGCCGGGCGCCGCCATAGGCAGCATGACGTGCCAGAGCACCTGGAGCCGGCTGCAGCCGTCGAGCCTGGCCGCGCGCTCGACCTCGAGCGGCAGGGTCGCGAAGTAGCCCATCAGCACCCAGGCGAGCAGCGGGATGATCGCGGTGAGATAGGTGATGACCAGCGAGATCGGGTTGCCGATCATGCCGACCGCGTTGAACAGCGTGAAATAAGGAATGAGGATCGCGATCGGCGGCAGCACGCGGCTCATCAGGAGTCCGAACAGGAAGCTGTTCTTGCCCCGGAAATCGAAGCGCCCGAACGCGTAGCCGGCGAGGGTGGCCACGGCCGTGGCGATGATCGCGGTCGGCAGGGCGACGACGAGGCTGTTGATGAACCCGTTGCCCACCGCGACGGTCTGGGCGCCGAAGATGGCGTCGTAGCCCTCATCATCCCCGGCGAGCCCGAACACCCGCGCGTAATTCTGTAACGTCGGATCGTGCAGCCAGGCGACGATGCCCTGGTTGAGGTCGGCGTTCTTCATCAGGGAGGCCCACAGGAGCCAGAAGAACGGCGCCATGGTCCACACCGCGACGACCACCGCGGCGATGATGACGAAGCGGCGCTGGCGCGGCTCCATCGCCTCAGCCCGTGATGACCGCGGCCTGACGGACCTCGCGCTCGACCCGTCGGCGGCGCGATAGCAGGAAGAAGTAGGCCGTCGCCAGCACCGTGGCGATGATGATGAGGATGAACGAGCTCGCCGAGGCGAGCCCGTACTGCGAGAACTGGAAGTTGAAGCGATAGATCTGCAACGGCAAGAGCTCGGTCACCGTGCCTGGGCCGCCGGCGGTGTAGGCATAGACGAGATCGAACTGGCGGAAGGCGTCGACCGTCATCACCACCAGCACGATCAGCACGGCGTAGCGGATGTGGGGCACCGTCACGTACCAGAACCGGGCGAGCGGACCGGCGCCATCCATCCGGGCGGCGCGGTAGAGCGCATCGGGGATGCTCTGCAACGCGGCCAGGAAGAAGAACGCGCCGAGCGGCGCGATGTGCCAGACGAAGGCGACCGACAGCCAGAACAGCGCCCAGTTCTCGTTGAGCCAGACGAAGCCCTCGGGGACGATGCCGAGCGGCACTAGGATGCCGTTGAACACGCCCCAGCCGGGATCGGTGACCATCGTCCACATCCCGGCGGTAACGATCTCGGAGATCGCCCAGGGCATCAGCACCAGCGCGCGGAGCAAGCCACGCAGCGGGAAATCGAGATCGAGCACCACCGCGATGCCGAGCGAGAGCGCGAACGAGAGCACGACCGAGATGGCGGCGAACTCGAGGCTAAGGAGCGTGGCCTGGATGACCTCCGGCGTGTCGAGTGCTTCCTGCCACATGTCGAAGCCGACGTAGTCGCTGCGGCGCAGGATGATGTTGGTCTCGTGCAAGCTAAGGTAGAACGAGTAGCCCAGCGGCATCGCGATGATGATGACGTGGAACGCGAGAACGACGGCGACGATCAGCAGCGCAAAGCGCGCATCCGACATGTAGGGTCGCTGTTTCGTCGCCATCCTCGCGTGCCCCTGGCTAGCGCGGATAGACGCGCCGACCGGCGTCGTCGAACAGATAGAGCTTGTCGGCAGGAAGCCCGAGCGGCACCGTGTCACCCACGCGCACCGAAAGCTCCGGCCGCGCGCGGACCTTGAACAGGCGTCGCGCCGCTTCATCGCTGTCGCCGAAGGCGATGTCGAGGAAGAGGTCGGAGCCGACCGGCTCGGTCGCGAACACCCGGCCCTCGATCACCCCC
This sequence comes from Alphaproteobacteria bacterium, assembly GCA_016869335.1. Taxonomy (GTDB): domain Bacteria; phylum Pseudomonadota; class Alphaproteobacteria; order VGEJ01; family VGEJ01; genus VGEJ01. Next base: position 4,712 of record VGEJ01000115.1, read on the forward strand.
GCGGTTCCCGCCCCCCCCAGCTCGGTCCTGACGTTCTCGGCGCGGATGCCGAGCGTCTTGATGGCGCCGGCTCCGCTGCCCTCGATCACGCCCTCCGGCAGCGGCAGGAAGAACGCCGCCGCCTCGAAGCCGCGGCTCCCGTTGCGCTCGGCGATGCGGCCGGCGACGAAGTTCATTCCCGGATCGCCGAGGAAATGCGCGACCATCGTGTTGGACGGCCGGCCATAGACCTCGTCCGGAGAGCCGTACTGCTGGACGATGCCTGCATCCATGACCGCGATGCGGTCGGCCATCGTCAGTGCCTCGACCTGATCGTGGGTAACGTAGATGAAGGTCGAGCCTAGCCGCTCGTGGAGCTTCTTGATCTCGATCCGCATCTCGACGCGCAGCTTGGCATCGAGGCTCGAAAGCGGCTCGTCGAACAGGAACACCGCTGGGCGGCGGACAACCGCGCGCCCGAGCGCCACGCGCTGGCGCTGCCCACCCGAAAGCTCGTGGACGTGGCGCCCCAGTAGCTCGCCGATGTGGAGGAGGCGCGCGACGTCATCGACGCGCTTGTCGATCTCCGGGCGCGCCATGCGAGCCATCCGCAGCGGAAAGGCGATGTTCTGCGCCACGGTCATGTGCGGGTAGAGCGCGATGCTCTGGAACACCATGGCGATGTCGCGCTTGTCCGGCGGCACCCCCTCGATGCGCCGGCCATCGAGCATGATATGGCCCTCGCTCGGCACCTCAAGGCCGGCGATCATGTTGAGGGTGGTGGTCTTGCCGCAACCGGAGGGCCCGAGCAGGACGACGAACTCGCCGTCCCGGATCTCGAGGCTCAGGCGGTCGACGGCGAGGGTGTCACCAAAACGCTTGGTGACACCCTCGAGGCGGACGCCAGCCATCGTCCGTCAGATCACGTGTACTTCTTCTGCAGCTTGTCCCACAAGTCGCGGAGCTTGCGGGTCAGGTCCTTCGGCGTGACATCGCCCTTGAGCAGCAGGTCGTTGGAGACCATGTCGTGCATCGGCGTGCCCCACTCCTCGTACCAGGGGGCCTTCAGCATGTTGCACGCCTTGGCCCGCGCGCGGCCCTCGTTCTGCCACTGGTACTGCGTCTCCCCGATCGCGGGGTGCATCCACTTCATCACCGCCGCCTTGGCCTCGGGGTCCTGGTAGATCGACTCGAAGGGCACCTGCAGATTGGCCTTCATCACCCACTTCTTGTGGGTGCCGTACTCTCCCTTCTCGTTCTTATAGCCGAAGAACTGGGCCAACTTCCACGCTCGCAGGAGGTCCTCCTCGCTACGCTCGCGGTTGCGCAGGGCGACGAAGGCGTGCCCGACGAGGACCGTGTCGTGCGTCGCGCCTGGCATCACCGGGTTCATGTTGTTGTAGGGGCCGACAGCGCCCGCCTTGTCGCCGTAGGAGAACACCTGGTAGTCCTGGAACGGGTGGAAGGCGTGCTTGCCCGACACCCAGGCGTCGTTCATCGGGCCCTCCTGCATCGTCAGGATGCCCTGCGGCACCAAGCCCTCGTCCCACCACTGCTTCCAGTCCGTGAGGACCTTCACCAGCGGGGTGTTCTCGTCGAAGATCCCGTTCATGCCGTCATCGACGAGGAACTCGCCCTCCGAGTAGCAGTGCGAAAACAGGTTCCACGGCACACCGCCCCAGCCGTTGTTCCAGTTCATCAGCAGCGGGAACTCGCTGATCCCCTTCTTCTTGAGGTCGCGGCAGATGTTGGCAACGTCCTCCCACGTCTGCGGGTAGTCGGCCGGATTGGTCGTGGCCTCATAACCACCCTCGCCGAGCACCTTCTCGTTGCGATAGAGACAGCAGGGGCCGCCGTTGTAGTAGGTGAGCGCCATGAACTTGCCATCCGGCGCCTTCGAGTCCTCGGCCACGCCGGGCTGCATCTCGGAGCGGATCTGCTCGAAGCCCGGCAGATCATCGATCGGGCGCACCCAGCCCGCGGCGTACCAGCGCGAGATCTGACCACGCCCGCTGTAGAACATGTCGACGTGCGCATCGGTGGCGAGCTGGGTCTCGACCATCGCCGGGTAGTCGCCGCCGATGACGCGGGCATCGACGTCTTCGCCGTAGGCGCCGTTGAATGCCTCGACGTTGGACTGGACGATTTCGCTGCCGAACGGCCAGAACAGGAAGACCAGGCGATCGCGCGCGGCCGCGCGGCGCGCGAACGAGCTGGTCAGCGCACTGCCGGCGGCAAGGCCGAGCGCACCCTTCCCCGCAGTCTTGAGGGCCGCGCGCCGGTCCATCGGCGCATCGAGTGCGAGCTTCGAGCGTGCGTGAGACATCCGTGTTTCCTCCATGCGGCGCCGATGGCGGACCGCGTTGTTTCTTGAGGCGGCCAGCTCGGGGCGCGTCTTCTTCCCCGCCCGCACCGTGACTCCTCCGACGCCGCGGTGTCAGGCGGCGACGGCCCCGACGCCCGGCCCGATCCCTGGCCGCCACGGCACCCAAACGCTAGAGTGCGGCGGTGATCGACTTCCGCACCGAACCCCGACGCTATCGCCACTGGAAGATGGCGATCGAGAACGAGGTTGCGGTGCTCGCGCTCGACGTCGCCGAGGATGGCGGAATCGCACCCGGGTACGCGCTCAAGCTCAATTCCTACGATCTGGGCGTCGATATCGAGCTGAACGATGCCGTGCAGCGGCTCCGTTTCGAGCACCCGGAGGTCGGGGCGGTTGTCATCGCCTCGGCCAAGGACCGGGTGTTCTCGGCCGGCGCCAACATCGGCATGCTGAGCCGCGCGAGCCACGCCGAGAAGGTGAACTTCTGCAAGTTCACCAACGAGACCCGCGCCGCGATCGAGGATGCCACTGCCCACTCGGGTCAGACCTATCTCTGCGCCATCAACGGCACCGCGGCCGGCGGCGGCTACGAGCTGGCGATGGCGGCTGAGCGCATCCTGCTGGTGGACGATGGCTCGAGCGCGGTCTC
>VGEJ01000116.1 GCA_016869335.1 Alphaproteobacteria bacterium
CATCTCGGAGAGAAAATCGGGGCTAACGGCAGATGCACTCATCATTGAATACGTGAGAAAACTTCAAACAGACGGCTTTTTCAACGAACTGCTAAATCCCTAATCCCTAGCTTAGAACGCCTGAAGGTTCTCTTTAAAGGTCCGGAACTCGTAACCGCTGCGAATGGAACCGCGCCGGCGCAGGATCGGGCAGACGCCGTCGCACATCTGCGCGATCGCGAGGCGGGTGGTCGGCAAATGGATCATGAACCCGTCGCCGCCCACTTCCTGCACCAACTCGTCCATCTTCGCGGCGACGGTCGAGGGTGAGCCGATCAGGCCGAGGTCGCGCGAGTAGCTCCGGGTGGCGAGGACCTCCCGGAGGGTCTTGCTCTCCTGGCCGCCGAAGATATTGTTGATCGCGGTTTGGATACGCCCGGAGCGTTCCAGCTCGGCGATGACCTGGGGGACCGGCGTCTCCAGGTCGATGCTGCTCAAATCGACGCCGGTAATGTGCTCCACATACCAGAGCATGTATTCGATCGCTTCGGGCGACCAGCGCACCGCCTTGGTTGCGGCGACCTGTCGCTCGGCGTCCTCGTCGGTCGCGGCGATGACCGGCGACACCAGGTACATGATCTTGAGGTCCTTGGGCTTTCGACCGTGCTCTGCGAGCCGCCGATGCATGTCGGCACGAAAGGCCTTCATGGCCTCAACGTTGTTCACCGATGCGATCATCGAATCGGCGTAACGCGCCGACAGGTTGCGTCCGTCCGGGGAATTGCCGGCCTCGACCATCGGCACGATGCGCTGCGGTCCGGGGATCGTGTTGAGCGGCCCGCGGCAGCTGTAGTACTCGCCCTGGTAGTCGATCCGGTGAACCTTGGTGTGATCGGCATAGCGCCGTGCGGCCACATCGGCCAGCACCGCGCCCGGTTCCCAGGAATCCTGCAGCTGCCGGACGATCTCCACCCACTCGGTGGCGCGCTTGTAGCGCAGCTCCTTGGGCGGCAGTGCTGCCATCCCATAGTTCATCGCCGACAGATCGGCCCCCGAGGTGACCAGATTGAATCCCACCCTGCCTTCGGTCAGATGGTCGAGCGTCGTGAGCAGGCGCGCCGAGAGATAGGGCGGATAGAAGGTCGATGACAGCGTGGGCACGATGCCGATATGGCGCGTGCGCTGGGTCAGGAACGGTACGAGCGGCAGCGGGTCGCTCTTGGGCGCCCACAGGCCCAGCCGCAGGGTCGTCTCAGCCGAGCCGCGGAATCCGTCATCGAGCTGCGAGGTGTCCTCGATCAGCAGGTAATCGAAGCCGGCCCGCTCGAGTGAACTGGTCATATCCTGGTACAGATCGGGCTTCATCCATTCGGTTTCGTTGTTGCCGGTCCAGGGACCGTCGACGTCGGGATTCCACGCCTGGATGCCGAAGCCGGTGCCGAGAAACCAAGTGAGGTGGTACATGCGATGCTCCGTGGATAGTGGGTAGTGAATGAACTCGAACGCTCAGTATTCGAAGAGATGGTGCCGCAACGTCGCCCCGCTGTATTCCTTGCGCAGCAGACCCCGGCGCTGCAACACCGGCACGACCTTGTCGACGAACTCGATCACGTAAGCGATGTTTTGCAGGCCGGGACGCAGGTAGAAACCGTCCGCATCGCCCTCGACGGCCGCCTGCTCGAGTCGATCGGCGATCTGGTCGGCGGTGCCGTATATCGGGAAGTTGTCATGCCGCGCTTCGTTCAACGCGATCTCGCGCAAAGTCGCGGGTCGGTGACGCGAGTACTCGGGCAGCTTGGATTGCATGCCCGGGCCTTTGAGGCCTGCCGGCAGCGGACTGTCGAGGTCATAGGCCGACATATCGATACCGGTTTGTTCCGACAAGGTTATCAGCCCCGTCTCGACGGTGGCCTCGGCGGCCTGCGCCTCCCACCGCTCGCGCGCGATCGATTCGGTTTCGCCGAAGATCGGCTTGATGCCGCACAGGATCTTGCACGACGCCGGATCGCGCCCGGCCCGAACTAGTTCGCCGCGAAGCGCCGTCGTATAAGCCTTGAGCCCCTCCACGCTGGTCTTGTTGATGATGACCATCTCGGCGTGCTCGGCGGCGAAACGTTGGCCGCGCGGCGAGCCGCCGGCCTGCACGATCACCGGCCCGCCCTGCGGCGAGGCGGGCACATTGAGCACGCCCTGGCTCCTGAAATACTTGCCCTTGAAATCGACCGCGTGTACTTTCGACGGATCGGCGAACAGATCCCGGTCGCGATCCATGACCAGGGCATCGGGCTCCCAGCTCGACCACAGCGCCTTGCACAGCGCGAGGTACTCGTCGGCGATGTTGTAGCGCTCGTCATGCTCGATGAGATCGTCCATGCCGAACGCGAGCGCGGCGCTCTTCTTGGTGGAGGTGACGACATTCCAGCCGAGCCGGCCGCGGCTGAAGTGGTCGAGCGAGGCGAGGAGCCGCGCGAGCAGATAGGTTGGATAGAACGTCGTCGACAACGTCGCCACCAACCCGATCCGGCGGGTACACGCCGCGAGCGCACCCAGAATCGGCAGCGGATCATGACAGGGCGACCACAGGCCTGCCTTGAGCGGATGGTCCCAGTTGCCGCCATAGACTTGCGGGATGCCGTATTGATCAGCAAAGAACACCAGGTCGAACTTGGCGCGCTCGCAGGCCTTGGCGATATCCTGGTAGATCTCGGGATAGCGCCAGTCGTAACCATCGACGGAGCGCTTCCAGTCGCCTGCCGAACCGCCGGGACCGGCGATACCGAACCACGCCAGGTGAAGCTTCTTAGGGGGCATTCGAACACTCGCTCCAGGATACGGGATCAATCAACATTATCCTTACCACGCATAATGACGCTCGTGCGGCGGGCGCCAGCGGCCAGCGCGCTCGAGCACCTGGAGCACCCGGCCGAGCATGACTGCCTCGCCCGGCGCCCACAGCGGCATGCGCAAGACCAGACCCGACAGTCCGGTCTGGTCCTGCAGGGTGAGTATCTGCGCCGCGACCTCCTCCGGTGTGCCAAGCAGCACCGGATAATCTCGCGTGAGCTTGCCGCCGTGGGTAGCCTTGGAGAGCTGCGCGGCCCATACCTTCTGGGCGGAGGGATGCAAGGATGCCTGCATCTCGTCCCACTCGTGCGCGGCCGCGCCGGGCTCTTCACGGATATGGGCGGTGGCAAACAGCAGCACCGGCGGCGTCGGTTTGCCGAGCGCGGTCGCCTTTCCGGCGATGTCGGCCATGATCTCGGACATGTCGGCCGGCTTGGTGATGGAGGCGAACAGGTAGTCGCAATGGGCAGCTGCGAAGCTGCGGCCGCGCGCCGATGATGCGGCGCTCACCAGAAGCGGACGGCTTTGCGGGCGCGGGCCGCGCATCCGGCCATGCACATGGAAATACCGGCCGTCGTGATCGATCGCGCGCGGATTGGTCCAAAGCTTGTCGACCACCTGCACGACCTCGTCGGCCATGTCGTAGCGCATGTCGTGATCGGGTACATCATCAAATCCGAACAGCCGTGCTTCCACCGGACGATTCCCGGCCACCACGTTCCAGCCCCAGCGGCCACCGCTCAGATGATCGAGATGGCCACCGAAGCGCGCGATCTGAACCGGATGGACGAAGGTCGTGTGGATCGTGGATAACACGCCCATTCGCTGCGTGGCCAGCAGCAACGGTAGGGCCCAGATCACACCGTGGGTGGACGGATCCTGGAACCCGATCTCCGAAGCATCATCGGAACCTGAGGCGTAGCCGTCGGGCAGCAGCACGAAATCGAGGCCCGCCTGCTCGGCGGCCCGCGCGAGGCGGACATGGTTGGCGGGCTCCATAACATCCGGATTGCGCGATGCGACGAGCGCCGAGGGGATCGGGGTTCGCGAGTATGGCCAGAACAGACCTAATCGCAGGCTGCGGTCGGGCGCGAACGTCTTCCGCACGCCATGGCGAAGACTCGCGTCGACCCACTCGGGAGGCACGCTGGTGACGCTCTTCATGCCGAGGATCCTTGGTCACCCCGCAAGGCGCCCGCGACGTGCACGAGCCGCACGCCCTGCGCGTGCGCGGCAGCCAGGGCCGGTTCATCCGGAAGGCTTCCTTTGCGTGACACCCAGGACGCACCATACGGATTGCCGGTGGCCTTCACCGCACTCGGACCATATCCTAGCGGCATGATGATCGCGCCCCAATGGTAGGCGATGTTGAGCATGGCGAGCACCGTGGACTCCAGGCCGCCGTGCGCGGTCGACGCCGCGGTGAAGGCGGTGACCACCTTCTGCGCGAGTACGCCTTTGATCCAGAGCGTGCCACTCTGGTCGAGGAAGTTCTTGAGTTGGGCCGCAGGGCCGCCGAATCGCGTCGGGCTGCCGAGGGCGATCCCGTCCGCCCAAGCCAGGTCGTCCAGGCTCGCGAGCGGCGTACCGCCTGCCGCGCTCTCGGCCTGGTGGTGCGCCTGCCAGCGCGGATTGGAGGCGATCGACTCGGCGGGCGCGAGTTCGTGGACGCGGCGCAATCGAACCTCGGCCCCAGCGCTCGCGGCACCCTCGGCAAGCGATGTGGCGAGGCGGTGGATCACGCCGGTCGCGCTGTAGTGGATTACGGCAATTCGAACGCGCATGGGCAACTCCTACGAAGCATCACGTACGCTTGGCGAGCGCGGAATCCAGGCCGTGCCCAAGAAAGGTGAAGGCCGCCACGATGAGCACGATCGTCCCGCCCGGTGCGAGCACGGTCCATGGTGCGATTTCCATCCACTGACGGCCCTCAGAGACCATGAAGCCGAGGCTCGGGGCCGGCGGCGGCACGCCCAGGCCAAGAAAGGACAGCACCGTCTCGACCAGCAGCATGTGCGCCACCGTGATGGTGGCCTGGACGATCAGCACGCCGCGCATGTTCGGAAGCACATGCCGCCACATGATGCGCAAGCGGTTGACGCCGGAAATCCGCGCCGAATCGACGAATGGCCGGGTCGTGGCCTGCAGGGTCGATGCCCGCACCAAGCGGACCACTTGCGGGACGTAGGTGACGATCAACACGATTATCAGGGTCAACACGCTCGGGCCGACCGCCGCGAGGATCGTGATCGCCACCAGCAACGGTGGTATCGACAGCAGGATGTCGACGGCGCGCATCGTCAGCCAATCGGTGGCGCGCCCGAAGAAACCGGCGGCCATGCCCACCGCGATGCCGAGCACCATCGTGACGATCGTGGCGACCACGGCCACGAACAACGATGAGCGCGCCCCCAGTACGAGACGGGCGAGCACGTCGCGTCCGACGCTGTCGGTTCCCAGGAGGTGGACCGCAGACGGTGCCGCGAGGACATCGGGTCCGGTCTTTTGCGGGTCCAGCCCGACCAACCACCCGCCGCCCAGGGAGAAGAGCCCAATCGCAATGCAAGCGGCGATGCCGATCACGAGCGAGGCATCCGAGCACAGGAATCGCCACGTGCCGGCGAGCGCGCCGCCACGATCGCGGTGGGGCGCGGCGACGGTCACGGTGGTCGCGGCGGTCATCGTACTCCCCGTTCCAATTGAACCCGCGGATCGAGTAACGGATAGAGAAGATCCACGGCCAGATTGATGATCACGAAGGTGGTGGCTTTCAAGAGCACGCACCCCTGGATCACGGGATAGTCGCGCTGGGCGATCGCCGCGAGCAGAAGTTGCCCCAATCCGGGAAGCGCGAAGATCGATTCGATCACCACGGCACCGCCAATCAGGTAGGCCAGTTGCAAGCCGGCCACAGTCGCGAGCGGTACGAGCGAGTTCGGGATGATATGTCGAAAGAGGACACGCGCTTCCGAGGCCCCTTTCGCGCGTGCGGTGCGAAGGAACTCGGCGTTGCGGATGATGTCCTCAGTGGCACCGCGGACGTAGCGGCAGAACGTCGCTCCCGATAGGATCGCCAACGCGAGCGCGGGAAAAAACATGGATGAGAGGTTGGCGAACAGCCCGGTGCTCGCCGGCACGTAGGACACAACGCCGAGCTCGGGCAGACAAAGCGAGATGAACAGCACGAAGAGAGTCGCGACGAAGTAGTTCGGCACCGACATGCCCACGGTCGCCCCCATCATGATCGACCGGTCGACCCAGGTTCCGCGCCAGCGGGTCGCCACGGCGCCGCCCAGAATGCCGATCGCCAAAGCCATGATGATCGACAGCGCCGCGAGCTCGACGCTCACGCCGAGCCGGCTCAACACTTCGTCCAGTACCGGTCGGTTGCTGCGGATGGATTTCCCCAGATCGCCGCGCACGACATGGCTCAACCAGTACAGAAACTGCACCGGGACGGGCTTGTCCAAACCCATCTCGCGCCGGAGCTGCGCTTCTTCCTTGGCACTCAGGTTCTCGCCGCCCAGGGCATCGACCGGGTCACCCGGCACCAGATGCAGGAATGAAAAGGTCATAATGGACACGACCAGGAGGCTGAGCGGAAGCGCCGCCAGACGGCTGAGCATGTAGCGCGTCATGCGCCCTCGCCCTCGTGCGCGGCCGCGAGCGCCGCCAGTTTCGATTCCTCCACCGGCGCGTAGTGACACGCGGCGAAATGATCGTCGTGCAGCTTGCGCATCGCCGGCTCTTCGTCGCGGCAGCGCTCATCGGCCGTCGGGCAGCGGGAATGGAACCGGCAACCCCGTGGTTGCTGCATCACGCTCGGTGGGTCGCCGCACAGGCGAATCCGCTTGCGCGCGTGGCGCCCTTGCTGCAACTTCGGTACCGCGCTGAGCAATGCGTAGGTGTAGGGGTGCGCCGGCGCACCGAGGAGCTGCGCGGTGGTCCCGACCTCGACGATCTTGCCCAGGTACATGACTACGATCCGGTCGCTCATGTACGCAACCGTGCAGAGATCATGCGATATGAACAGGCACGCGGTGGCGTGGGCCGACTGCACCTCGCGCAGCAGGTTCAGGATCTGGGCGCGGATGGAAACATCGAGTGCAGTAACTGCTTCATCGCACACGATGACCGGCGGCAACGCGCTGAGCGCCCGGGCGATCGACACGCGCTGCTTCTGCCCGCCGGACAAAGCGCCGGGAAATCGCTCGCCGGCGTGCCGATCCAGTCCGACCTCCTCCAGCGCCGAAATCACCCGCGCCTGGCTGACATGCACCGGCTGCGCGCTCACGGCATCCAGCGGCTCGCGCACGCTGGGCGCTACGCGCAGCAACGGATTGAGGGAGGACGACGGATCCTGAAACACCATCTGGATGAGTCCCTTGCCGCGGACCTCGCTGATCGGTCGGCCCATCACCGTTGCCGATCCCGCCGTCGGCAGTTCCAACCCGACCGCGATGCGTGCGACGGTCGACTTGCCGCTACCGGACTCCCCCACAATGCCGAGCGTCTCCCCGGCATGGACGTGCAGGCTGATTCCGGAGAGCGCCCACACTGGGTGCTTGCGCGTCCCGAAACGCTTACTCACCTCGCGCAATTCCAAAACCGGCGAGCTCATGCTTGGCCTTCCTGGCCGCGCAAGTGACCGCGGCCGCCCCCCACCGGGGGGGTAAGCCCCGCGGCTCCAAGCGCGCCTGCGCGCGCTTGGACGGGGCGAACGCCAGCGCCTCCGCGCGCCGGCATCGCGCCTTCGGGCGGCCGTGCGGCGCTCATGCCGCCTCACGCGTCATGAGCCGTTCATGCTGCGTGCAGCGCGTAAACTGGGCCG
>VGEJ01000117.1 GCA_016869335.1 Alphaproteobacteria bacterium
TCGCGGTCGGCCTGGCGATCCACCGCCGCGCCGCCGTGTCGGTCCTCATGCCCTATGCCGACCGGCTTCGTACGCTCGGCCTCTGGTACTGCCAGCTATGGGCGGAGAGCCTCGGCAAGGGCGGGCGCGGCACGACCCCGCTCGCCGCGCGCGGACCGGCCGATCAGCACAGCCTGCTCCAGCTTTTTCTCGACGGACCCGCGGACAAGTGGTTCACGGTCGTCATCGCCGACACGGCGAGCGATGGACCGCGGGTACCCGCCACGCTCGCCGATGCCGTCGGCCTCGGCCACCTCGGCGGGCGCACCATCGGGGACGTGGTGGCCGCCCAAGCGGCCGCAACGGTCGAGACGCTGATCGCGCGCGGCCGGCCGACCCGAGTGCTTCGCATCGATGCGCCGCGCGCGGAGACGCTCGGCGCCCTGTTCATGCACTTCATGCTCGAGACCATCATCGCCGGGCACCTGCTGGCGGTGAATCCGTTCGATCAGCCGGCGGTCGAGGAGGGCAAGACGCGCACCCGCGCTCGCCTCGATCGCCCATGACGATCCGGCGGCTGTCGGAGGGCGTGATCAATCGCATCGCGGCGGGCGAAGTGGTGGAGCGCCCGGCCGCCGCGCTCAAGGAGCTGGTCGAGAACGCGATCGATGCGGGCGCGCGGGCCATCGACATCGCGCTCGCGGCCGGTGGCCGCGATCTCATTGTGGTCAGCGATGACGGCTGCGGCATGGACCCGGCCGACCTCGCCCTCGCGGTGGAGCGCCACGCCACTTCCAAGCTGCCCGGGGAGGACCTCGGTGCCATCGCGACGCTCGGTTTCCGCGGTGAGGCCCTCCCCGCGATCGCCGCCGTCAGCCGCCTGCGTATCCTCTCGCGGGCCAGCGGCGCGGCGGAGGCGTGGGCGATCGCAGTGGCCGGCGGCGTCCGATCGACGATCGAGCCGGCAGCGCATCCGGCGGGGACGCGAGTCGAGGTGCGCGACCTGTTCTACGCGACGCCCGCGCGGCTCAAGTTCCTCAGGGGGGAGCGCACCGAGCTCGCCCACGCCATCGAAACGATGGCCGCGCTGGCGATGGCGCACCCCGGCATCGCCTTTCGCCTGGGCGCAGGCGAGCGCAGCATCCTCGATCTACCGGCGCTGGGCGGTAGCGATGCCCGCCTCGATCGGCTGCGCGCGCTCCTCGGCGGCGAGTTCGCCGACAATGCGCTCGCGATCGATGCCGTGCGCGAGGGCATCGCGCTCACCGGGTTTGCCGGACTGCCCACCCTGAACCGCAGCACCGCGAAGCAGGTCTTCCTGGTCGTGAACGGCCGACCGGTGCGCGACAAGACCATGATCGGCGCCGTGCGCGCCGCATACAGCGACCTCCTGGCGGCGGACCGATATCCCGTCGCGGCGCTATTCTTCTCTGCGCCGCCGGGGTGGGTCGACATGAACGTACACCCGGCCAAGACCGAGGTCCGCTTCCGCGACGCGGGCCTGGTGCGGGGCCTGCTCGTCGGCGCACTGAAGCAGGCACTGGCGGCGGCGGGGCATCGCACCGCCACCACGATATCCTACGCCGCCCTCGGCGCGTTCCGTCCACTCGATCACGTGCCGCGCGCGCCGCTCAGGGGCTTCGCCGAAGATCGTGCGTCCTACCGTGCCGATCCGATGCCGCTCCCGGGCCCGCTCGATGAGCCCTCGGCGCGGGACGCAGGGGCGGCGGCCGAGGACGCCGCGCGCAGCTACCCGCTCGGCGCGGCGCGGGGCCAGGTGCACGACACCTACATCGTGGCCGAGACCGACGATGGCATCGTCATCGTCGACCAGCACGCGGCACACGAGCGCCTCGTCTACGAGCGGCTCAAGGCCGGGCTGGCCGCGCACGGCGTCGCGCGCCAAGGGCTGCTGGTGCCCGAGGTGGTCGAGCTGGATGATGCGGCGGTGGAGAGGATCTCGGCGCGCGCCGCCGAGCTGCGGGAACTCGGCCTCGCGATCGAGCCCTTCGGCGCCGGCGCAGTGCTGGTGCGCAGCGTCCCCGGCCCGCTCGGTACGACCGATGTCAAGGCGCTGGTTCGCGACCTCGCGGACACGGTGAGCGGGATTGGGCCCGACACCGCGCTGCAGGAGCGCCTCGATGCCGTGTGCAGCACCATGGCCTGCCACGGCAGCGTGCGCGCCGGCCGGCGCCTGAGCGCGGCTGAGATGAACGCGCTGCTGCGCGAGATGGAGGTGACGCCGCACTCGGGCCAATGCAACCACGGCCGCCCGACCTACGTCACACTCAAGCTCAGCGACATCGAGCGCCTGTTCGGCCGGCGCTAGGCGTCGCTCCCTCGCCCAGCGCCTCCCGCCGCGCCGGCGCGCAGAAACGTGACCCGGGTGCCGCCGTAGCGGCGCTCATCGAGCGGCGCAAAACCGGCGGGCGGCGCCAGCCCTTCGTCTGCAGCCTGCTCGACGACGATCAGCGCCTCGGGCGCGATCCAGCCCTTCTCGCGCAGCGCCGACAGCGCCTCGGGCGCGGCACCGGTGCGATAGGGCGGATCGAGGAACACCAGCGAACAGCACGCCGCCGCCGGACCGGGCGCCCTGCCGTCGCGACGCAGGATGGCGACGCGCGCGCTGACACCGAGCGCTTCGGCGTTGCGCCGCAGCTGCGCCAGCGCGGCCGCGCTCGTGTCGAGAAACGTGACGAACCCGGCGCCCCGCGAGAGCGCCTCGAAGCCGAGGCCGCCGGTGCCGGCAAAGGCATCGAGGACCTGCGCGCCGGCCAGAGCGCCCGGCGCGAACGCGGCGTGGGCGAGCACGTTGAAGATCGCCTCGCGCACCCGCTCGGCGGTGGGTCGCACGGTCTCACCCCGCGGCGCGAAGAGACGCCGGCCGCGCAGGCTACCGGCGATGATGCGCACGGGCCGTTCGGAGGCGCGGCGGCGCGGCTGCCGCGGTGACGGCGGCGGCGAGCTCCTCGAGCGGCACCTCGGCGAGCGCACCTGGAGCCAGATCGGCGAGCGCGAAGGGGCCGAAGCCGATCCTGATGAGGCGGCTCACCGGGTATCCCACCGCGGCGAGTGCCTGGCGCACTTCGCGGTTCTTGCCCTCGGTGAGCGTCACCTCGAGCCACGCGTTGCTCGCCTGCTGGCGCTCGAGCCGGGCCGCGATCGGACCATAGCGCGTGCCGGCCACGGTCAGGCCGGGCGCGAGCCGGGCCAGAGCGGTCTCGTCGACTCGGCCGCGGACCCGCACCCGATAGCGCCGCAAGCACCCGGACGAAGGCAGCGCGAGCCGGCGCGCCAAGGCGCCGTCGTTGGTCAGGAGAAGCAGCCCTTCAGAGTTGAAATCGAGACGCCCCACGGCGATGAGATTGCGGCGCGCAGGCGGCAGGGCGGCGAACACCGTCGGCCGGCCAGCGGGATCGCTCCGGGTGGTCATGACCCCCTTCGGCTTGTGGTAGCGCCACAGGCGCGTCCGCTCAGCACGTGGCAGGGCCTTGCCGTCTACAGCGATTCGGCTCGCGTCGTCGACGGTCACGGCCGGTGTGCGCACGAGGGCGCCGTCTATGCTGACGCGCCCGGCGGCGATCCACCGTTCGGCCTCGCGCCGCGAGCACAGGCCGGCGCGCGCCAGGCGCTTGGCGATGCGCTCGCTCACGCCGACGCGCGGCTCTCTCGTGACTCCACGGCGGCTACACTAGGCCGGACGGCACCGCGCCGCCACCGCGACGGCCTCACGTGTGCTGTGCGTCGGCTCCTAGAAGCTGTGCCAGTTCGGCCAGCAGCTCAGGCCCCTTGGCGCCGCCCATGCCCTTGATGTCGCGGCTGACGACCAGGTGCGCCGCTCGCATGTGGGTCTCGACGATCTTCACGCCGCGGGCATCGATCGCCGGGCGGTCGCGCAGGTAGTGGCAGAGCGAGCCCATGACCTCGCCCAGCAGCGGATAGTTGAAGCTCCCGGCGTGCCCCTTGATGTCGTGGGCGCCCCGGAAGAGCGCCTTGAGCGTATCGGGATCGCCCCCACCGCCCGAGCGGAGGCGGGCGAGGTTGCGCCCCATCCCTTCGAGGGAGTTGCTCACCGACGAGAGGTAGTCGGGCGTGAGCGTCGCCGCCTCGGCGTCCGCCCGCTCGAAGATGGTGGGATCGAGTGGGCGGGGCGGACGGACCTTCGTCCGCAGATCGGTGGGACAGGGGATGATCTCGGACGCGGAGCGCGTCATAAATGTCTCCTCGGTGCGGGGTCAGCGCCGCTATTGGACCGTGGTGCGGTCGGTAGCGCGGGGGAACGGACCGGGGTAACTCGGATCCTGCCGCCGCCTGCGGTCCGGACCGGCATAGCTCGTGGTCCGCACGAAGTCCCGCGGGTGCTCGATGACCGCGTTGAGGCGCTCATACATGCGCCGTGCCGACACCGGTTTGGCCAGGAACTCGGTGATCCCTACATCGCGCGCCGCGGCGACGTGCGTGAACTCGGTGTGGCCGGTCAGCATGATCACCGGAACGAACCGGTTCGGGCTGTCGTCGGCTGTGCGCAGGAGGCGCACGAAGTCAAGCCCGTCGAGAAGCTGTATCTCGAGGTCCGTGATGATGATGTCGGCGTGAAAATGCTTGAGCTCGGTAATCGCATCGCTGCCGTCATAGCACGAGCTGACATCCTTGATCCCGAAACTGCGCAGGATGGTCTTGAGGAGCTCATGCATGAAGCGATTGTCATCCACGATCAGGACCTTGAGGCGCTCGTAGTCGTAGCCCATGGGACGGCGTGTCATGACGGCTCGTCGGTGACCGGTTCGACGACGAATATCTAGTCTTTACAAATTAATTTCAGACTAACTGATTACGACTATCACGGTGCCGCGCCGGCCCGGACTCACTCGGCCGCCGCAGCGAACGGGGTCGCACCATGATCACAACCCTCGGCTTCCTGGGACGGCGGGTCGCGGCGCGGGAGACCGCCGATGAGATCGCGGGAGAGACCAGGGCGGCGCGGCCGCGCATTCCGATCGATCGGACGCTCTTCGCGCTGCTCACCACCCTGATCGCCGCCGCCTGGATCGCGACCGGACTCGGCCACATCGAGCCAGCGCTAGAGCGGCTCGAACGCGGCCGCGGTGACATCGACGAGACCAGCGCTGAACTCGACTCACTCATCAGTATTCGCATGTCCGAAGCGCGGCAGGCCGTGCGTCAGGGCCAGATCAACTGGCGCGAGCAGCGCCTGGCCCGCGAGCGCGACATTCGCGGACGCATCGACGCGCTGGCCCGCGACTCGATGCAGCCGGCGTCGCCCATCGCGCTCGCCGATCTGGAGATCGCGCAGCTCGGCCTCGCCGCCAGCGAAGAGCGAGGCGGCGCGCTGGCGCGCGCGGAGCGCTTTCGCGAGGCGCGCGAGGTGCTGCAGGAGCCCTCGTACCTAGAGCGGCACCGCGCATTGGTCGATGCCGCCGATCGCATCGTCGACGAACGCCGCACGGCGCTCGGCGCCCGCACCGAGCGGGAGCGGTTCCGTTTTGACCTGTTCATCGCGGGATCGCCCGTTTTGGTACTGGGTGCGGTTGCATCCTGGATCCTCGCCCTGCGCAGATTGTGGGCGTGGCAGACGAACGTGATGCAGGAACTGTCGCGCATCCACAGCGCCGAGCTTGCCGTGCGCGAGCACATGTCCGGACAGATCACGACACTCTTCGATGCGCTGCCGGTTCTGATCGCCTATGTCGATGAGCGCATGCGCTACCGCCTGATCAACCGGACCTATGAGCAGTGGTTCGGAATCCCGCGCGAGACGCTGCGCGGCAAGCGCGTGGAGGACGTGTTCGGCCGCGATACGTGGTTGCGCGTTGCGCCCCACATCGAGCACGCGCTCGACGAGCATTCCGTCCGGCACGACTACCTGCTCGAGGCGCCGGGCTCCACCCGGCACATCGAGGCGACCTATGAGCCGCATCGCGACACCGATGGCGAGGTGCAGGGCGTGGTCATCATGGCCATCGTATCACCGAGTACAAGCTCACCGAAGGCGCGCTGCACTCGGCCATCGAAAGCATGGAGCAGGCGACGCGGGCCAAGTCCGATTTTCTCGCCACGATGAGCCATGAGATCCGCACGCCGATGAACGGCGTAATCGGCATGACCAGCCTGCTCCTCGACACCCATCTCGACGAGGAGCAGCGCAACTACGTGCTGACCATCCGTGATTCCGATCAGGCGTCGCTGACCATCATCAATGACATCCTGGACTTCTCGAAGCTCGAGGCGGGCAAGCTCGAGCTCGAGATCATCGACTTCGCCCTCGCCGAGGTGGTCGACAGCGTCGTCGAGTTGCTCGGGCCGCAGGCCCGGGCGAAGCACCTCGACGTCGTCACCCGGGTCGACACCGCCGTGCCGCAGCACTTGCGAGGCGATCCCAGCCGCTTGCGCCAGATCCTCCTCAACCTGTTCGCCAACGCGATCAAGTTCACGCAGACCGGCTCGGTCGTCCTCGAGGTCGAGGTGCTCGAGCGCCCCGCGCCGGAACAGGTGATCGTGCGATTCGCCGTCACCGATACCGGCGTCGGCCTGAGCGAGGCGGCGCAGTCCGTGATTTTCGAGAAGTTCGCCCAGGCCGATTCGTCGACGACGCGCCGGTTCGGCGGCACCGGCCTCAGCCTCGCGATCTGCCGCCAGCTCGCCGGACTGATGGGCGGCGAGATCGGGGACGCGAGCGAAGTCGGCAAGGGCAGCACGTTCTGGCTGAGCGTGCCGCTGGCCGTGACCGAGATGACGACAGCCCCGGCCGACGCGGCGGAAGAGCCCGCGGTCGCCCTGCCGGCGCGCTCGCTCCGCATTCTCCTCGTCGAGGACAACCAGATCAACTTGAGGCTCGCGCTTCTCATCCTGCAGAAGACCGGCCATCGCGTCGACGTCGCCGGCAACGGTATCGAGGCCGTCCTCGCGGCGCGGAGCGGCCACCACGACGTCATCCTGCTGGACGTCAACATGCCCGAGATAGACGGCGTCGAGGCCACGCGCAACATCCGCTGGCTCGGCGGGCCGGCCGGGCAGATCCCGATCATCGCCATGACGGCCAACGCCATGAAGGGGGACCGCGAGCGCTATCTCGAAGCCGGCATGAACGACTACGTCTCGAAGCCGATCGACCGCACGAAGCTGTTCACGGCGATCGCCAACGTCTGCGGCCTGACCCTCGGCGAGGTCCGTGGCACCGCCCCCACGGAGGGCCAAGTCGCTCCGAGCGAGGAGAGCCTGGCGGCGGAGGACCTCTCGGCCTTCGATTCCCTGATCTCTGAGATCGGCATCGCGAGCGAGCCGCCGCCGCAGGTCGCGAGCTGAGCGGAGCGCGCTTGACGGAGGCACCGACGGTGGGCAGTTTTCGCGCCCATGAACGACCAGCCTGCTGCCGCGGCGACGATTGTCCACCCGTTCATGGCCCTGGCGCTGGAGTCGGCTGCGCGGGCGGCGCGCCGGCGCGAGATCCCGGTCGGCGCCGTGATCGTCGAAGCCGCGAGCGGGCGGGTCGTAGTCCAGCGCAGCAATCGCGTCATCAGCCGGCGCGACCCTACCGCCCACGCCGAGCTGCGCGCCATCCGCGCCGCCGCCGCGCGGCTCGGCAGCGAACGCCTGATGGGGTGCGACATCTATGTCACGCTCGAGCCGTGTCCGATGTGCGCCC
>VGEJ01000118.1 GCA_016869335.1 Alphaproteobacteria bacterium
CTCGATCGCGGCCATGCGGCCTCGCGTCGTTCGTGTCCACATGCATAGGGTGAATCACGAACGCTGCTTCGAGGGAATCCCCATTCTCAAACGGGCTCTTATAAGCCAAAAGTACATTACCGGCATGCGCCTGTTCAGGCTCGGCTTCGAGAACTCGCGCCGACTCACCGCAGCCGCCCGCAATGGCGAGAACGGCAACGCCAGGTTCGATGACATGATCGATGATTTTCGTGCTGTCGCAGCCCGCGGCGCTGCGTCGGTCGTGCTCTGGCTGACCGATCAGTTGCCCAAGGTTATCGAGCTGTCAGAGGAAACGGTTGAATGACACTCGCATCTCGTGAAACGGGCGTCGATGCCGCTGGGGTCTGCTTAGCGCCCGTCAGAGCCGCCGGACGAAGCGGCGCAGACGGCGCCGGCCGCCGCGCGCCGGCAGGTCGCGTTCGACGTCGCCTGCCGGCGCGAAGCCGAGCTTTGCCAGCACCCGGAGCGAGGCCGGGTTGTCGTGGAATACCTCGGCGCTGATGGCGCTCAGACCATCGCCGCGTGCCCAATCGAGGACGGCGCGGGCGGCTTCGGTGGCAAAACCGCGATTCCAATAGCCCCGGCCGATCCAATAGCCCCGGCCGATCCAATAGCCGAGCCCGGCGGTTCCCGGCTCGCGCATCACCCCGATGCAGCCGATCAGCTCCGCGCTCGCCGAGAGGATGACGCCGAACACCTGCTCGTTGGCCGCGGCACCGCCCGCGATCCAGGCCCGCGCTGCTGCCTCGGTGTAGGGATCGGGGAGTCGCGCGGTCATCCGGATGATCGCGCTTTCGCCCGCGAGCAGCGCGCCCAGGCGCGGCGCGTCAGCCGCCGCCAGCGGGCGCAACGTCAGACGTGCGGTGCGGAGCGTCGTCGTCACGACCCCCGCAGCGGCGATGGCGGCGCGTTGCGGTGCCGCCCACCAGGCGCTATAAGCTCGGCCTTCGGCCGGAGTGTAGCTCAGCCTGGTAGAGCACCGCCTTCGGGAGGCGGGGGCCGGTGGTTCGAATCCACTCACTCCGACCACTTCTCCACGACCCGGGCGCGTGATCGGGCGGCGCCGCGACGATGGCAGGACGCGAACGCGGCCAGCGGCCGGCGGCCGGCGAGCCACCGGTGGGAGGGACGCCATGCAGTTCGATGCCGCCGTGCTGCACCGCGTCGGCCGGCCGCTCGCCATCGAGCGTGTGACGCTCGGCCCGTTGCGGCCGCACGATGTCCTGGTGCGGGTGCGGGCGAGCAGCGTCTGCCACACCGATGTCGAGGTCGCCGAGGGCCAGCTCGCCTATCCCCTCCCCATCGTGCTCGGCCACGAGGCCGCCGGGACCGTCGAGCGCACCGGCAGCGCCGTGAGCCGGGTCGTGACGGGTGACCACGTCGTGCTGTCGTGGAACCCGAACTGCGGCAATTGCTTTTACTGCGATCTCGACCAGCCGATCCTGTGCGAGCAATACCTGCGCCACGGCCCGCGCGGGACACAGTTCGATGGCGATGCGCGGCTGAGCCTGGATGGCCGCCCACTGCACCACCTCATGTTCATCGCCTCCTTCGCCGAGTACTGCGTCGTGAGCGAGCACGGCGCGGTGCCGGTCCCGGTCGAGCTGCCGTTCGACCGGGCGTGCCTCCTGGGCTGCGGCGTCATGACCGGGGTGGGCGGTGTGCTCAACATCGCGCACCCGCCCTACGGCGCGACGGTTGCCGTGCTGGGCTGCGGCGCGGTCGGCCTGAGCGCGGTGCAGGGCGCGCGGCTGGCCGGCGCCGAGCGCATCGTCGCCCTCGATATCCGGGCGGACAAGCTCGAGCTGGCGCGGCGGCTCGGCGCGACCCACACGTTTGCGGTCGGCACCGAGCCGCTCGTGGAGGCGATCAAGGCGCTGACCCAGGGGCGCGGGGCCGATGTCGTCATCGAGGCAGCAGGTACCGCCGAGAGCCTGCGTCTATCCGTCGAGCTGACGCGGCCCGGCGGCCAGGTGGTGTGGCTCGGCAAGGTCGCGGTCGGCCAGGACGTGCCGTTCCGCTGGGGCGCGCTGATGGGTGAGAAGCGCATCACGCGCTCGAGCTACGGCGGGGCGCGTCCCGCCCGCGACTTTCCCATGCTGGCGCGGGCCTATCTCGATGGCCGGCTCAAACTTGACGAGTTGATCTCGCGCCGCATCGCGCTCGCCGACATCAACGCGGCGTTCGCGGCACTCAAGCGTGGCGAGGTCATCCGCACGGTCATCGAGTTCCCGGTGTAGCGCGGTGATCGAGCTCTACCTCGAACGCTGGATGCGCTTCGACGGCTGCACCGACCACCGCTGGTCGGTGTGGCACGATGGCAGGCAGGTCGGCATGGGCGGCCCCCACCCGTCCGCCGCAACGGCGGAGGGGGAGGGCCTGGCCTTCTGCCGCGAGCGCTTGCTGACGGAGCCTGACCGCATCAGTCGGCTCTGAGCGCTACCGATCTCGGCGCTCGGCGCCGGATGCGGCGCGTGCGGCGGCCCGCCGTGAGCGCGACCGCGCCCACAGATTGAGCCCCTCGACCAGTGCTGAGAAGGCGATCGCGAAGTAGAGATAGCCGCGCGGGACGTGGAAGTGCAGGCCATCGGCGATCAGCGCGACGCCGATCAGCAGCAGGAAGCTGAGCGCCAGCATCTTCACCGTCGGGTGCTCGTTGACGAATGCACTGACCGGTCCGGCCGCCACCACCATGACGCCCATCGCGATGACGACGGCGGTGATCATGATGACAAGCTCATCGACCAGTCCGACCGCGGTGATGATCGAATCGACCGAGAACACGACGTCGAGGAGGACGATCTGCGTGATCACGGCGGCAAAGCTCGCGCGGCGGGCCCCCGAGTGCTCGCCGCCACCCTCGACGCTGTGATGGATCTCCATGGTCCCCTTGGCCAACAGGAACATGCCGCCGGCGAGCAGGATGATGTCGCGCCACGAGACCACGTGCTCGCCGAGGCTCAGGAGCGGCTCGGTCAGCCCGACGATCCAGCTTATCGATGCCAGGAGGACGATGCGCATGGCGAGCGCGAGAGCGAGCCCGATGTGGCGGGTGCGCGGCTGCTGGGCGGGCGGCAGCCGGCTCGAGACCACCGACAGGAAAATGACGTTGTCGATGCCGAGGACGATCTCGAGGGCGGTGAGGGTGAGCAGGCTGATCCACACCTCGGGATCGGTGAGCAGGGCGAGCACGCGGACCTCCCAGTGGCGACGGGCGGCGTCAAGGTAGAGCATCGCGGGGCCGGATGCAGCGCCCACTTGACCCCGATGCCTTGTCGGCGCGCGCCGATTGGTCCATGAATGGCCGCGCAGCGGGGGCCGCGATGGATGTGACCCAGTACGGCGCAGTCGAGTGCCAGGCCGCGATGGCCCGGCGCGAGCTGACCGCTCTTGCGCTCGCCGAGGCGCTGCTGGCACGCGCTGCAATCCATGCCGATCTCAACGCGTTCACCCACCTCGACCCCGAGGGTACGCGGCGCGCCGCCGCGGCCGCTGACGATGCCCGTGCCGCGGGAGCGGCCATGGGCGTGCTCCAGGGCCTGCCGTTCGCGGTCAAGGACAACATCGACACCGCCGAGATGCCGACCACTGGCGGCACGCCGACCCTGCTCGGGCACCGGCCGCGCCGAGACGCAGGCGTGGTCGAGCGCTTGCGAGCCGCCGGTGCAGTGCTGCTCGGCAAGACCAATTTGCACGAGCTGGCCTATGGAGTGACGAGCAACAATGCGACCTTTGGCGCCGTGCGCAACCCCTACGATCGACGCCGCATCGCGGGCGGCTCGAGCGGGGGCTCCGCCGCGGCCCTCGCCGCTCGGCTGTGCCCGGCGGCGCTCGGCACCGACACCGGCGGCTCGGTCCGCGTGCCGGCGGCGCTCTGCGGCGTCGCCGGCCTGCGGCCCTCCCCCGACCGCTATCCCCAGGATGGCATCATCCTGGTCTCGCACACCCGCGACGTGGCCGGCCCGATGGCGCGCACAGTGGCCGACGTGGCCCTGCTCGATGGGGTGCTGAGCGGTGCGGTCGGTCCGCTGCCGGTTGTTGCCCTGCGCGGCCTGCGGCTCGGGGTGCCGCGCCAACCGTTCCGCGAGAATCTGGACCCGGCGGTCGCGGCGGCGCTGGCCGAAGCGGAGCGCGCGCTGGCGGCGGCCGGGGCGGTCCTGGTCGAGGGCGAGATCGAGGAGGTCGGAGCCCTGTGCGCCGCTGCCGGCTTCCCGATTGCGCTCTACGAGACGGTGCCGAACATGGCTCGCTACCTCAGGGACGCGGGACGCAGCGAGGATTTTGCTGCCCTCGCCGCGGCCATGGCGAGTCCCGATGTCCACCGCATCCTGACCGGGTTGGCGCACGCGGGCGTTCCCGATGCCGCCTACCGCCAGGCGATGGATACGCAGCGGCCGGCGCTGCGCGCATCCTATCGCCGCTACTTCGCGCGGCACGGCGTCGCATGCGCGGTGTTTCCGACGACGGTGCTGCCGGCCGCGCCGATCGGCGAGGACGCGGAGGTCACGCTCAACGGCGCTCGGGTGCCGACCTTCCAGACCTACATCCGCAACAGCGATCCGTCGTCGGTCGCGGGCCTGCCGGGGATCTCCGTGCCGATGGGCACGACACCAGACGGGCTGCCGCTCGGGCTCGAGCTCGACGGTCCGGAGGGCAGCGACCGCCGCCTCCTAGCGATCGCGATGGCGGTAGCGGCAGTGCTGCCGGCGACGCCGCCGCCGAGCGGAGCGGGAGGCCTATGATACCGCCGGTCGGCGCCGAGATCCCCTATGGCCGCTATTGGAGCACGCCGTTCGCCCGCTGGCAGGGCAGCCTCGCCAACGAGCACGCCATGATGCTGGCGGCTAGGGCGGCCAAGGAAGCGCTCGCCCGCTGGGGGTTGGCGGCGGAGGAGTTCGACTACGGCATCCTCGGCATCACCGTGCCGCAGCGCGGCGGGTTCTATGGCGTGCCGTGGCTGATGGGCGAAATCGGCGCGGCCCACGTCGGCGGGCCGACGATCATGCAGGCCTGCGCGACCTCGGCCCAGTGCCTCGCAGTGGCGGGGGGCGCCTTGACTGCGGGCCTTGCCGAAGCGGCTCTGGTGATCGCCGCCGACCGCACCTCGAACGGGCCGCACATCTACTATCCGAACCCGCGCGGCGCCGGCGGCAGCGGCGACCACGAGGACTGGGTCCTCGACAACTTCCGGCGCGATCCGTTCGCGCGGGCGCTCGGCCGCGACCTCGCGGCGATCAACAACTACGGTTGCTCGCTGATCTGGGGCCACCCGCAGGCGCCGACCGGCCTGCGTTCGATCATCGAGCTGATTGAGGAGCTGGTGATGCGAGGCGGCGGCTATGGCCTGTTCGCCGGTTGCGCTGCCGGCGATACCGCGATGGCCGTTGTAGTCGCGGTCGATGATCTGTGAGCCCGGGTGCAGCAGGTGCGCCGCTTCCGCGGCACCCCACCATCGTGCACACGCTGCGGGCAGCGGCGGAAGGAGCCGGCGCTCGTCCGGCGCTGCGTTGCGAGGGCATCAACCTCGACTATCGCGAACTCGTGCGGTGCGTGGGCGGCTGTTCGCGAGCGCTCGCCGCCGTGCCGGGAGTGCGCGGCGGGCGGGTGGCGGTGATTGCCGGCAACTCGCCCGCGCTGGCCGTGATGCTCTACGCCGTGCCCGCGGCACGTGGTCAGGTAGTTCCGCTCAAGCCGCTCTACACCGCGCGCGAGCTCCGCCCCATCCTGCTGGACGCGGACCCCGCGCTGGTCCTGTTCGAATCCGCCCTGGCCACATCCCTTGCGCCGCTTTGCGCCCAGCTGAACATCGCGCACTCCGCGTCACTCGCAACGTTCTGTGGCGAGCATCTGCTGGGGTGGGCTGCCGATCCAGACCTGTCTCTGCCGGAGCCGCCGCAGCCTGCGGACTTGGCTGTCTTGCAGTACACGGGCGGCACCACGGGGCTGCCCAAGGGCGTCGACATCCGCCACGCCGAGATGGCGGTGAACGTCGCGCAACGCGAGGCGCTGTTGCCGACACGAAACGATGGCGAGCGCGGCTGTGCGTCATGCCGCTGTTCCACGTCTTCGCCGTGTCGATGGCGCTGCATCTCGCGGCACATCGCTGCGGCACCCTCGTGCTGCATGCGCGCTACCGGCCCGAAACCACCCTCGATGCGCTCGAGCGCGACGCGATCACGCTGTTCCCCGCCGGACCCACCGTGTTCCACGGTCTGCTCGGACACGCGAGCTTCGTCGGGCGGCGCTTCCCGACGCTGCGCTATTGCTATTCCGGCTCGGCGCCGTTGCCGAGCGCGACGCTGGCGAACTGGGCGGCGGCGACCGGTTGTCCCATTCTCGAGGGTTACGGTCAGAGCGAGGCCGGCCCAGTCCTGAGCTTCAACCCGGCGGTGGGGCGGCGCAAGCCCGGATCGGTCGGGCTCCCGGTGCCCGGAACGGAGATCGAGATCTTCAGTCTGGCTGACGGCAGGACCGTCCTGCCAGCCGGCGAGCGTGGGGAGATCCGCGCGCGCGGCCCGCAGATCATGTCCGGCTACCGCAACCGACCGGTGGAAACGGCCGAAGCGCTGCGCGAGGGTTGGCTCTACACAGGAGACATCGGCGAGTTGGATGACGAGGGCTATCTCTACATCCGCGACCGCCGGAAGGACCTGGTGATCGTCGGCGGCTACAACGTCTATCCGCGCGAGGTCGAGGAGGTGCTGTTCAGCCATCCAGCCGTCCAGGAGGCTGCCGCCGTCGGTGCCCCTGACAGGTATCGCGGCGAGGTGGTACACGCGTTCGTCGTGCTGCGCGCGGGCGCGGCCGCCACGGTTGCCGGGTTGCTCGAGCACTGCCACGCGAATCTTGCCCCTTACAAAGTGCCGACCGAGATCGCGCTGGTGCCGGCATTAGCCAAGACCGCGGTCGGCATGATCGACAGAGTGGCGCTCAGGGCGTGGCGGCATGACTAGCCTCGGCGAGGCCGAAAGGACGCTGTGCTCGGTCTTCGGCTTCGCGGCCTTCCGCCCCGGTCAGGCCGAGATCGTCGCCGCCGTCATGTCGTCCTCCGATGTCCTGGCGGTCATGCCGACGGGCAGCGGCAAGTCGCTCTGCTACCAGCTTCCTGCACTGCTGCGCGAGGGCGTGACGGTGGTGGTTTCGCCGCTCATCGCGTTGATGTGCAACCAGGTGCAGACGCTGCGGGCGCTCGGCGTCGCGGCCGCGAGTCTCAACTCAGCGAATGACGCCGACGAGAACCGGCGCACGCTGGCCGGGCTCGCGCGCGGCGAGACCCGAGTTCTCTACGTCGCGCCGGAGCGGCTGACGGCGGGCAGCCTGGTTGCGGTGTTGCGGCGCGCACGGGTCGCGCTCCTTGCCGTCGATGAGGCGCACTGCATCTCGCAGTGGGGCCACGATTTCCGCTCCGACTACTTGGCGCTCGGCAAGGTGCAGGCCGAGCTCGGCAACCCGCAGGTGGTGGCGCTCACGGCGACCGCCGACGTGGCGACCCGAAGCGAAATAGTGACGCAACTCTTCCGGCGGCCGCCGCGCGTCTTCGTTCATGGCTTCGACCGGCCAAACGTGCGGCTGGCGATGCGGCCCAAATCGGCGGTTCGCAAGCAGG
>VGEJ01000119.1 GCA_016869335.1 Alphaproteobacteria bacterium
CATCCCGTGGTGACGATGGCGGCGTTCGCCTCGCGCAAGGACATGGCGGCACGCTGCCAGCGGGTGGTTGCCGAGGGCCTGTCGCGGGCGCTCACCGGGCGGCCGCCGCGCGAGTGCGGCGGCGCGGCCGTGCCCGGCGAGGCCCCGCCCGAGGCGACGGCAGCCTCGGCGGCGCAGTGACCTTGACTCAACATGGTGCGATGTTAGTGTTCGCGTAGGCCCTACGTGGAACGGCGCTGCGATCGACCCACGGCCTATGGGGTCCCGGCCAGGATCTTGTCCCGGAAGGTCTTCATCACCACGTACGGTTGCCAGATGAACGTCTACGACTCGGATCGTATGACGGACCTTCTGGCTGCGCACGGATACGCCCGCACCGCTGCTGCGGAAGACGCTGACCTCATCATCCTCAACACCTGCCACATCCGCGAGAAGGCCGTGGAGAAGGTGTACTCCGAGGTCGGCCGGCTCCGCCACCTCAAGGAGGCGCGGGCCGCCGGTGGTCGGCCGCTCATCCTCGCCGTCGGCGGCTGCGTTGCCCAGGCGGAGGGCGAGGAGATGCGCCGGCGGGCGCCTGCCATCGACATCGTGTTCGGCCCGCAGACCTACCACCGCCTGCCGGCCCTGATCGCCGCGGCACGCGGCGGATCGGCGGCCCTCGATACCGAGTTCCCGGCCGCGGACAAGTTCGGCGCCCTGCCCAAAGAGCGCATGGCGTCGGGGGTTACCGCGTTCTTGACGGTGCAGGAGGGCTGCGACCGGTTCTGTACGTTCTGCGTGGTGCCCTACACCCGTGGCGCCGAGGCGTCGCGGTCGGTGGCGGCCGTTCTCGCCGAGGCGCGGCGGCTGGTGGCGCGGGGGGCGCGCGAGATCACGCTGCTCGGCCAGAACGTCAATGCCTACCGCGGAACGGGCCGCGGCGGGCGCCGCGTCGGTCTTGGCGCGCTCATCCGCGAGCTGGCCGAGATGCCGGGGCTCGTGCGGCTGCGCTACACCACCTCGCATCCCGCCGACATGGGCGACGATCTGATCGCCGCGCACCGCGAAGTAGCCGAACTGATGCCGTTCCTTCACCTGCCGGTTCAGTCGGGCTCCGATCGCGTGCTGGCGGCGATGAACCGCCGCCACACGGTCGCGGACTATCGCCGGACGGTCGACGCGTTGCGTTCGGCGCGCCCCGACCTGGCGCTCTCGAGCGATTTCATCGTCGGCTTCCCCGGCGAGACGGCCGCGGATTTCGCGGCAACACTGGCGCTGGTCGAGGCCATCGGCTTCGCCCAGGCATTCTCGTTCAAATACAGCGCGCGGCCCGGCACGCCGGCGGCGACGCGTTCCGACCAGGTGCCGGAGGGCGAGAAGGCGGCGCGGCTCCAGGCGCTCCAGTCGCTGCTCCGCGCCCAACAGGCCGCGTTCAATCGCGCCACGTGTGGCCGGGTGGTGCCGGTGCTGTTCGAGCGCCCGGGTCGCCGCGCCGGCCAGCTCGTCGGTCGCAGTCCGTACCTGCAGCCGGTCCATGTCGAGGCCGCGCCCGCGCTCCTCGGCACCGTGGCGCCGACGGCGATCGAGGTGGTTGGCGCGAACAGCCTCGGCGGCCGGCTCGTGGAGGCGGCGGCACCGCGGGCGCAGACAGGCCCGGTTGATCAGGATGGTCGTGGCCAATACCGCTGAACGGGGCGCCGCCGAGCCTCTGGTCGTCCAGTTCGACGACAACCGGCTTCTGCGCGCGCTGTTCGGTGACTACGACAGCCACGTCGCGCGGATCGAAAGCCGCCTCGGCGTATCGGTGTCATCGCGCGGCAATCGCGTGGCCATCTCCGGTAGCCCGCCCTCGCAACAGGCTGCCAAGGCCGTGTTCGAGGGGCTCTACGCCCGGCTCAGATGCGGCCACGAGGTCGCCGCCGGCGAGGTCGAAGGCGCGATCCGGATGGCCGAGCAGAGCGGCCGGGAGGACAAGGCCGGCGCCGAGGCGGTCATTCGCACGCGGCTCGGGCTGGTCGTGCCGCGCTCGCCAACCCAGACCGATTACGTCCGCCTGCTCGGCAGCCACGACGTCGTGTTCGCCATCGGGCCGGCGGGGACGGGCAAGACCTTCCTCGCCGTCGCCCAGGCGGTTTCGCTCCTGTTGCGCGGCGAGGTCGATCGCATCGTGCTCTCGCGCCCCGCGGTCGAAGCGGGCGAGCGGCTCGGGTTCCTGCCGGGCGACATGCGCGAAAAGGTCGACCCCTACCTGCGCCCGCTGTACGACGCCCTGCACCAGATGCTCGCCGCCGACCAGGTCGCCAAGCGCATCGACAACGGGCAGATCGAGATCGCACCCGTCGCCTTCATGCGCGGTCGAACGTTAGCGCAGTCGTTCGTCATCCTGGACGAAGCGCAGAACACCACCGCCGGGCAGATGAAGATGCTGCTGACGCGCATGGGCGAGGGCTCGCGCATGGCGGTGACGGGTGACCTGACGCAGATCGACCTGCCCGTCGGCACCACGTCGGGGTTGCAGGATGCCGTCAATCTGCTCGAGGGGACCCCCGGCATCGCCGTGGTGCGCTTCACCGAGCGCGACATCGTGCGCCATCCGGTCGTGACCCGCATCATACGCGCCTACGACGCGCGCGAGCGCGGCGCCGCCCCCGCCGGCGCACCGCCGACCGCCAAGGAGTAGCTCGACGTCACCGCGGTGGCGTGCAGACATGACCACAGGTCTCGACATTGCGGTGATCAGGCGCCACAGTCCTGCGGTGCCGGGTGAGGTCAAGGCAATCCGGCGCGCCGGCGCCGCCGCGGTGGCGGCCATCGGGCGCTGGGCACTGCTCAGTCGCGCGGAACTTGCCGTCGTTCTCGCTGGCGATTCGCTCCTGCGCCGGCTCAACCGGCGTTATCGCGGCATCGACCGGGCGACCAACGTGCTGGCGTTTCCCGCCGCCGACGAACCGTCGGCGCTGGGCGGGGCGCCGCTACCGCTCGGCGACGTCGTCCTGTCGGCCGAGCGTATCGCCGCCGAAGCTGCCGTGCAGAACAAGACGTACCTCGCCCACCTCAGCCACCTGGTGGTGCACGGCGTCTTGCACCTGGCGGGGCACGATCATGGCGAACCGAAGGCGGCGGCGGCCATGGAGCGGATCGAGATCGCGGTGCTCGCCGGGCTCGGGATTGCCAACCCGTACGCCGGCGCCCGATTGCCAAGAGGGAGGAGACGCTGAGCGAACTACCGAGTCCGCGTCGTGCCGAGCCGCGCGCGGCGGGACGGGAGCGGTCGCTGACCGATGCAATCCTGACCTGGGTGCGTGGCCTCGGCCGGCGCGAGGATGGCGATCTGCGCGAGAGCCTCGAGGCGCTGATCGCCGAGCACGGCGGCTCGGCGCAGGAAATCGACCCCGAAGAGCGGCTGATGCTCATCAACATCCTGCGCCTTGGGGAGATCCGGGTCGACGACGTCATGGTGCCGCGGGCCGACATTGTCACGATCGACGTCGACGCCCCGATGGCGGAGCTGCTGGCGTCCTTCCGCAAGGAGTCGCATTCACGCCTCCCGGTCTACTCGGACTCGCTCGACGACATCGTCGGCATGGTCCACATCAAGGACCTGCCGGCACTGTGGCAGGGCGACCAGACGGTTTTCGATCTCCGCCGCCTGCTGCGTGACCTCCTTTTCGTGCCGCCCTCGATGAAGGCGCTCGATCTCCTGAAGCAGATGCGTGCCAGCCGCACGCACATGGCAATCGTTGTCGACGAGTACGGCGGCACCGACGGCTTGGTGACGATAGAAGACCTCGTCGAGGAGATCGTCGGCGAGATCGCCGACGAGCACGCGCTCGCGGACACGGCAGACCTGATCGAGCTCGCAGACGGCGCCCTCGAGGCCGACGCGCGCTATGAGGTCGAGGAACTCGAGCGGCGCCTCGGCGTACCGCTGGTGCCCGAGGACAGCGAAGAGGAGATCGAGTCGCTCGGCGGGCTCATCGTCGAGCTGATCGGGCGGGTGCCGCAGCGCGGCGAGCTGGTGCGCCATCCCAGCGGCTTCTGTTTCGAAGTCCTCGAAGCCGATCCGCGCCGCGTCAAGCGCATCAAGATCCTGCCGCGGCCGAGCGGCGGGGAGCCCATCGGACAGCCACCGTCCGGCCCATGAACCGACTCGCGCTCGCGCTCGTCGGGCTGACCGGCTGGCGCAGGGCGGGGACGGCGGCGGCGCTCGGTGCCGGGGCAGCGCTGGCGTTGCCCCCTTTCCATCACGTGCCGCTGCTCATCCCGGCGTTCACCGGGTTCGTCTGGCTGCTGGCTGCCTGCCGTACCGGGCGCAGCGCGGCGATCACCGGCTGGTGGTTCGGCTTCGGCCATTTCACGCTCGCCTTCTACTGGACCGGCAACGCGCTGCTGACCGACCCGGAGCGTTACGCCTGGGCCCTGCCGTTCGCGGTCCTCGGCCTGCCCGCGGTGCTGGCGCCCTTCCCGGCGCTGGCAGCGGTGGCCGTGCACTACGTGCGCGGCGACACCCTCGCGCGTGTGCTTGCGCTCGCCGTGGCGTGGACGGCCGCCGAGTGGCTCCGCGGCCACGTACTCACCGGCTTTCCCTGGAATCTCATCGGCTATGCCTGGACGCCGGTCACACCGCTTTTGCAGCTCACCGCGGTGATCGGCATCTACGGGCTGAGCGCCCTGACCATCGTGGCGGCGGCAAGCCTCGCGTGCGCCACCGATGCTGGCAGCCGCCGTTTTCTGCCGGCCGGGGCTGCCCTGCTCGGACTCGCCGCGCTCACGCTCATCGGCGTGGTGCGCCTTGCCGGAGATGGTGGTGGCGAGGTGGCCGGGGTGCGGCTCCGCATCGTGCAGGCCGCCATCGCTCAGCACCACAAGTGGCTGCCGGAGACGCGGCTCGCCCAGGTGGAGCGCTATGTGACGCTTTCAAGCGATGCCGCCGACATCAGGCCGACTCACCTGATCTGGCCGGAAACGGCGACCCCGTTCTACTTGGCGCAAGAGCCGGCCCTTCTCGCGGCGCTCGGCCGCCTGGTCGCGCCGGGTGGCGCGCTGCTCACGGGCGCGCCACGCCTTGCCACCGGCGATCCGCCGCAGGTGTGGAACAGCCTGCACGCGCTCGACCCCGGAGGGCGCGTCGTCGGCACTTACGACAAGCATCACCTCGTGCCGTTGGGCGAGTATCTGCCGCTGCGGTCGGTCCTGGCCCGGCTTGGCATCTCCAAGCTGACGGCGGGGACGATCGACTTCTCGGCCGGCGGCGGGCCGCGCACGCTGGCGGTGCCCGGCCTGCCACCGGTCAGCCCGCTGATCTGCTACGAGGCGATCTTTCCCGACGAGGTCGTCGCCAAAGGGCAGCGCCCGGCGTGGCTTCTCAACGTCACCAACGACGCCTGGTTCAGCAACAGCGCCGGCCCGTACCAGCACTTCGCCGCCGCCCGAGTGCGGGCGATCGAGCAGGGTCTGCCACTGGTCAGGGCCGCGAACACCGGCATCTCGGCGATCGTCGACCCCTATGGCCGCATCATCGGCTCGCTACCGCTCGGCCACGCCGGTGTGCTCGACGGCCCGCTCCCGCGACCGACCGCGAGCCC
Source organism: Alphaproteobacteria bacterium (assembly GCA_016869335.1). Taxonomy (GTDB): domain Bacteria; phylum Pseudomonadota; class Alphaproteobacteria; order VGEJ01; family VGEJ01; genus VGEJ01. The sequence continues at coordinate 5,565 of VGEJ01000119.1, forward strand.
GACGCCCTACGCCCGCTTCGGCGACGCCGGGGCGCTGGTGCTACTCGTTCTCTTCGCGGTGGCAGCGGCGGAACGGGTGCGTGCGGCCGCTGCGGGATTCAGTACTTTGGTACTGGGTCGCAGGGATCTAAGGTACTGAGAGCGCTTGTGTCGACCTCTCAGTTTCGCTAGTTGAGTAGACATACGATCAGCGTCTGTTGACCGCCTACGCCGACGACTGTAGTAGAGCAGTCGCGGCTAGCATTTTATGAGGGGGGTGTAGTGGCGGCAAATCCGAATCCCGTCGATATTCATGTCGGCAGCCGCGTTCGCCTTCGGCGTATACTCGCTGGCATGAGCCAGGAAAAGCTCGGCGAGGCGGTCGGCCTGACCTTCCAACAGATCCAGAAGTACGAGCGGGGCGCAAACCGTATCGGCTCGAGCCGGCTCTACCAGTTCAGCCAAGTGCTCGACGTGCCGGTGTCGTTCTTCTTCGACGACATGCCGGCCGAGGTATCTGGGCGCCCGGGCGGTGCGGGCGAAGCGGCGCAGGAGCCGTTCGAGGCCGATCAGTTGTCGCGCCGCGAGTCGCTCGAGCTCGTGCGCGCCTACTATCGCATCCCCGAGACCACGGTGCGCAAGCGCGTGTTCAGCCTGATCAAGGCCCTCGCGGCCCAGCCGGAAGACAACGCCGACACCTGAACGGGCCCGCCGTGCGCCGGGGTCAAGTCCCTTGACGCACCCGGCATTCCTTGTCACTTAACTTCCGGCCACCGTGGGCGCCCAAGTTGGCAGCCGTCGGCGATCGGCCGCACCCGGCCGACGCCGTAGTGACCGCAAAAGAGAGTCGGGAGAACCTCGTGCCGAGAAGCGATTACCTATTCACCAGCGAGTCCGTGTCTGAGGGCCACCCCGACAAACTGTGCGACCGGGTCTCGGATGCGGTCGTCGATGCCTACCTCACCGCCGACCCGCACGCGCGCGTGGCGGTCGAGACGCTGGCCACGACCAACCTGCTCGTCCTGGCCGGCGAGGTACGCGCGCCGGCGAGCGTGACCCCGGAGACGATCGAGGCGGTGGCCCGCCACGCCGTCCGCGAGATCGGCTACGAGCAGGCGGGCTTCCACTGGAAGAGTGCCAAGGTCCAGATTCACATCCACGCGCAGTCCCCCGACATCGCCCAGGGTGTCGATGCGCGCGGCAACAAGGACGAGGGCGCGGGCGACCAGGGCATCATGTTCGGCCATGCCTGCCGCGAGACCGAGGCGTTCATGCCGGCGCCGATCTACTACGCCCACGCGATCCTGCGGTCGCTGGCGGAGGCGCGCCATTCCGGCGCCGAACCGGGCCTCGGTCCTGACGCCAAGAGCCAGGTCACGCTGCGCTATGTCGACGGCAAGCCGGTGGGGGCGACCTCGGTCGTGGTCTCGACCCAGCACGGCGAGTCGCTCGAGCAGGACGAGGTCCGCGAGATCGTGCGCCCGCACGTGGTCAACACCCTGCCGTCCGGCTGGATGTGCCCGGAAGCGGACTTCTACGTCAATCCGACGGGCCGCTTCGTGGTCGGCGGGCCGGATGGCGACTGCGGGCTTACCGGGCGCAAGATCATCGTCGACACCTACGGCGGAGCAGCACCACATGGCGGCGGCGCATTCTCGGGCAAGGATCCGACGAAGGTCGACCGCTCGGCGGCCTATGCCGCCCGCCATGTCGCCAAGAACATCGTTGCGGCCGGTCTTGCCGACCGCTGTACGATCCAGCTCTCCTATGCCATCGGCGTATCACGCCCGCTGTCGGTCTACGTCGACCTCCACGGCAGCGGGCGGGTCGACGAGGCGAGGATCGAGCGCGTGATCAGCGACGTCATCGATCTGAGCCCGCGCGGCATCCGTGAACGGCTGGGCCTGAGCCGCCCGATCTATGCCCGGACGGCGGCCTATGGCCATTTCGGCCGGACGCCGGAGCCCGACGGCGGGTTCTCGTGGGAGAGGCTCGACCTCGTCGACGACCTCACGACCGCCCTCGCGCGCTGAGGCACCCGGCGCGGGACCACC
>VGEJ01000120.1 GCA_016869335.1 Alphaproteobacteria bacterium
CGCGCCGGTGACGAGCGGGGCCGCGAGCCAGAGCACGGAGGCGCCGGGCGCGAGCAGCGCGGCTAGCTACTCGCGGGGCCGGCCGGCGAGCAGGTCGACCCGGCGTACCGCGGCGCTTCCCGCGAGCACCCCGGCGCCGACGAGCGTGGTCAGGACGCCGCCGATCGCGATCGCCGGGCCGATGCCGAGCAGGGTGCCCAGTCCGCCGACGGTCAGCGCGCCCAGGGGCATGAACGCCGCGATCGAAACGCTGTAGAGGCTGAGCGCCCGGCCGCGCAGGTGGTCTGGCGCGACGGCCTGGCAGAGCAGCTGGCTGAGGGAGGCGAACGCCTGCCAGCAGATGGTGGGCAGCATGGCCAGCACCAGTGCGGCGCCGAAGTCGCGCTGCAGCGCGAAGAGCACGCTGCCCACGCCCCAGACGACGACGAGCGCGGCGGTGGTGCGCCCCTGGCGGCTCATGCTGCCGAGCGGCACCGTGAGGAACGCGCCGACGAGGCCGCCGATCGCGCTCATCGTGAGCAGCAGCGAGAGCCCGGTCGCGCCCACGTGGAAAGAGTTCTCGGCGATCGCGGGCATCAGCGTGGGGAGCGGTCGCACAAACGTGCTGGCGGTCGCCGACAGCACGACGACCCAGCGCAGCACCGGCTCCCGCAGCACGTACAGCAGCCCCTCCCCCAGCGAGCGGAGGACCGTCGCGTCGGTCACGTGCGCGGGCGCCACCGGTGCGAGCCCGACGAGGGCGGCGACCGTCGCGACCGAGGCGGCGGCGCTCACGAGCAGCAGCCCGCCGATGCCGATCGGGCCGATGAGCAGCCCGGCCGCGAGCGGCGCGAGGATCTGGGTGGTGTTGAACGTCGCGTTCATCGCCCCTTGCGCGCCGACGAGGTCGCGCGCCGGCAGGATGTTGCCGACGAGCGACTGCCGGAGCGGCAGCTCCATCGCGTCGGCGACGGCGCCGAGCCCGTTCAGCAGTATCACCGCTGCGATGTGCACGTTGCCGGTGAGCACGAGCAGCGCGAGCACGACCGCGTTCGCCGATCCCGCGCTGCGCGTCACGACGAGCACCCGCCGCCGATCCATGCGGTCGGCGAACACCCCGCCGAGGAGCCCGAACACGAGCCCCGGGACGCCGCGCGAGACCCCGACCATCCCGATGTAGAGCGGCGCCAGCTCGGGCCGCCCTTCGGCCACCGCGATCTGCACGAGGAGCCACCCCAGGGCGAACTGCTGGAGGTTTCCGCCGAACGCCGAGGTGGCTTGACCGATCCAGAGGAGCTGGAACTGGTGGGACCGAAGTGCCGCGAAGCTCGACGCCACGTCCGCATGAGCATCGCATCGTCGCCGCCGCTGGTGCCGGTTTGCCTGTACAACAGCACGCGTGGAAGCTCGCCCCTGCCGAACAAACGGCATGGAACTGCACAGCCAACCCTTCGGCTTTGGAGTCCGCTCCTGAAGGCAATCACATACGCCAAATACGGTCAGCCAGATGTGCTTCGGCTTGCGGAAGTGCGAAAGCCCATCCCTGCGGATGACGAGATGCTGGTCAAAGTGCGCTCGGTGTCCGTGAACCGATCGGACTGGGAAGCCCTGACCGGCCAACCCTTGTACGCCCGCTTCGGAGGGCTGCGGAAACCGGGCAACCCCATCCTTGGGTCGGATGTCGCGGGGACGGTGGAGGCGGTGGGCCGAAACCACACGGAATTCAATCCGGGCGATGACGTCTTCGGAGAAATGGCGAGCTATTCCGGCGGTTTTGCCGAGTACGTTTGCGCGCGTGGAAAGAGCTGGGTGCGCAAACCCGCCGGCCTGACCTTCGAGCAAGCCGCGGCCATCCCACAGGCGGGCGTGATCGCCCTGCAGGCGCTGCGCGAGAGGGTCCGCCCGGGACAAAGCGTTCTGGTCAATGGCGGTGGGGGCGGGGCGGGCGCGTTCGCCATCCAGCTCGCGAAGCTCCACGGCGCAGAGGTGACCGGCGTGGATAACGGCGGCAAGCTGGACTTCATGCGATCGCTGGGCGCAGACCACGTGATCGACTACCGGCGCGAGGATTTCACCCGAAACGGAAGAACCTACGATCGGATCGTCGACCTCATCGCCTATCGTTCGGCCTTGGCGTACGCCCGCGCACTGAAATCGGGCGGGAGCTACGAAGCCGTTGGGGGTTCCGTCGCCACGCTCCTCCAGCTCTTGGTCTTCGGGCCCTGGATGAAGAGGACTGCCAACAAGCACTTGGGCGTGCTGATGGTTCAGCGCAGTCGAGACAACCTGCAGGCCATCACAGAGCTGTGCGCAAGCGGCAGGGTCACCGTGCCGATCGACAAGCGGTATCCGTTAAGCGAAGTCCCTGAAGCGCTGCGCTATCTCGGCGAAGGCCAATCCAAAGGCAAGATCGTCATCAACGTGGAACCGACCTGACCGCGAACTCGTTCCCTTCAGCCTCGCTCGACCCTGAAGGCGGATCGCCGGGTGCGGGCGTTCCTCGGGGATTACTTCGACTTCGCCTCATGGAGCGAGTCCTCGCCGGAAAGCTCGATACGGGGCACGCCCCAGCAGTGTGCGGAGCAGATCGCGGCGCAGCACGCCGCCGGCGTGCAGCATCTGGTCTTCGTGCCCTGCGGCTACGAGCAGGAGCAGGTCCAGGCGATCGCGCGGGACGTGCTGCCGCTGCTCGCCACCACCCCCGCCGGGTAGCGGTTACTCATCCGCTGCTGCGGAATGGGGGTTACCTCAGGACCGGCCTTCTGATCCGGCCGCCGGACACGCCGATGTAGGCGCCGGCCATCACCAGGGCCGCGCCGGTGAGGAACTGCGCCGAGACCAGCTCCCCGGCGAGGACGGCGCCCACCGGCACCGCGACCAGCGGGAAGAGCACGGTGACGTACGAGGTCGCGGATGCGGTCCAGCGCATCACGACCAGCAGCACCGCGGCGAACAGGACCACCGTGCCCGGAAGTGCGAGATAGGCGAGCGCGATCCAGGTCTCGGGGGCCATCGGCGCGGCGATCCGCTCCCCGCTCGCGATCGACAGCGCGATCAGCAGCGCGCCGCCCGGCAGGGCGCCCGCCGCGTTGGTACCGATCGGATGCGCGCGCGGCAGGACCTTGGCGACGACCGTCGCCGCGGCGATGCAGAACGCCCCGCCGAGCAGGGCGAGGAGCGCGCCCGGACCCACGCTCCCCCGCAGCTGGTCCGCGAAGAGCAGCCCGGTTCCGGCGACGGCCACCGCCCCGCCGGCGACGCCGCTCCAGCGGAGTGACTCGAGCCGGCCGGCCACCGCCAGGACGAAGGTGAGCAGCGGAACCAGCGACACGACCGCGGCGGCCAGGGCCGCCGGGGCTTGGAGCAGCCCGACACACAGCAGCGCGTAGCTCGCGCCGTAGTTCAGCAGGCCGAAGGCGACCGCGCCGGCAAGCGCCCGCCCGCGCGGGACGACGCGCAGTGCGAATGCGAGCGCGACGAAGACCAGGCCCGCGAGCACGAACCGCAGCCCGGCGCCCCAGAAGGGGTCCAGCTCCCGGTTGCTGAAGTGCACCGCGACGAAGTTGGAGCCCCCGAGCACGACCGCGGCCAAGAAGAACAGAAGTGTGGTCGTGTCCGCCCATCGCACGCGCTGAGTATGGGGTGCGGGGGACGCCCGGCACCGCGGCGTTTGATAGTGTGCGGCCCGTGGGAGATACCCGTATCGACGTGGTGGGTGCGGCCGGCTGGGACCGCGCGTTCGACATCCAGGCGGACGCCTTCTCCGAGGATCCGCTCATCGGACACTGGCTCGTCCGCGGCCGCGACCAAGCGGACCGGGCCCGGCGGTTCCGCCGCTTCCTCTCCGCCTACGCCGCCTCGCCCACCTTCCGCCGGAACGCCGAGATCCACATGACCGCCGACGAGTCGGCCAGCGCGATCTGGCTGCGCCCGCCGGGCCACTTCACCCAGTCGGCCGGCGAGCAGCTGCGCCTGCTGCCCACCATGCTCGGGCTCTTCGGCCTCCGCTCCGGCCAGGCGATCGGCCTCCTCGACGCGACGGAGAAGCAGCACCCGCACGAGGCGCCGCACTGGTACCTCCTCGGCCTCGCGACGCGGCGGGACCGGCAGGGGCAGGGGCTGGGCGGCCAGCTGCTCGACTACGGCCTGGCGAAGGTGGATGCGGAGAGATTGCCCGCCTATCTGGAGTCGTCGAATCCCCGCAACATCCCGCTCTACGAGCGGCACGGCTTCCGCGTCACCCGCAGGCTCGACCTGCCCACGGGCGCACCCACGGCGACGGCGATGTGGCGGGAGTCCGACCCCGCAGCGCGCTGACCGACATCGAGCACCGGTCAGCGGACCAGGTCGCGTGCGGGGCGGCCGCGGAGGGCTGAAAGGTCGGGCGGCGGCTCGTCGGTCGGCAGCGATCGGAAGTACTCGACCATGGGCCGGTCGTCGGTGAGCGTGGGTCCCGCACCCACGTACGCACGGAGCTCGTCGGGGCCGGCCCAGTAGCGCGCCGTGAGCGAGGCGAGGTCGCGGATGCCAACCGCGGCGAGGCCCTCGCGCGTGGACGCATCGGCGAGTCGCCGCTCCAGCGCCGCGGGATCGATCCGCAGGGCACGCTTCGTCCCGATCATCAGTGTCCCGCCATCCCACAGCGTCGTCTCGGGGAACACGGACAGGAACGTGCGCATGATCAGCTTGTGGCGCGTTTCCGGGAAGGCGCCGATCCACTGGAGCGCGATGCCGTCGTCGGCGAGCGCGTCGCGTACCAGCCTGAAGTACTCCGCCGAGTAGACGACGCCGGCACCGGCGTGGTGCGGCTGGATGATGTCGGCGGTGATCACGTCGTACGGGCCGGGCCGCAGCAGCAGGTGATTCCGCGCGTCGTCGACGCGGACGCGCACGTTCGGGCGGCGCAGAACATCGTCGTTCACGTGGCCGAACCACGCGGCCGCGCCGACGACGCCGGCCGAGAGCTCGACGACCTCCACCGAGGCGCCGGTGTGGCGCGCCGCCGCCCCTGCCGTCGCGCCGCCGCCCAGACCCACGACGAGCACGCGGCGTGGGGCCGGGTGGAGCGCCATCGGCAGGTGGCCGATGAGCCGGTGCACCGACACCATGCCCTCGCCGTCGTTCGCCTGATGCAGCCCGTCGAGATACAGGATGCGCCCGACGTGGGCCGACTGGTGCACGCTCACCGTCGACTGCACGCCCTCCTCCCGCCAGAGGACACGTTCCCCTCCGAAGCGGCCCGCGAGCGCGGCGTCGAAGGGGTCGGGCGTCGCCGCGATCGCGACCGCGAAGGCCAGCGTGAGCGCCGCCCCGGAGGCCAGCGCCCGCCGCCCGCGGCGCGCGATCCACAGGAGCGCGAGGCCCGAGGCCCAGCTCACGACCGCGGCAAGCACCAGGGTGGGCCGGCTGCCGAGTGCGGGCAGCAGCGCGAAGCCCGCCGCGAGCGATCCCGCGATCGCGCCGAGGACGTTGAGGCCGTAGAAGAAGCCCACCCGCCCGCTCGCCCGTGCGGTCCCGCCGCCGATCCAGAGGCGGAGGCCGAGCGGGAACGCGGCGCCGAGCAGGAACGTCGCCGGGAAGAGCGCGCTGGCGACGATCGCGGTGGAAACCAGGCCCGTTCCGGCGAGGCCCGCGATCTCGCCGCTCCGCGCGAGCAGCATGAGGGAGGCGAGCGTGGCGGCCGCGAGCGCGAGCTCGATCGCGGCCAGCAGGCCGAGGCCGGCCGCCCCGCGGCGGATCAAGAGCGCCGCCGCGTAGCTGCCCGCGGCGATCCCCGCGAGGACGGTGGCCAGCATGATCGTGAACGCGTAGGTCGTCGCGGGGACGTAATGGACGAGAACGCGGAACCACACGACCTCGAGCGCGAAGCTCGCGAACCCCGACAGGGCGAACACGGCGAGAATCGCCCGGCGCGCGGCGTCCGAAAGCGGCGCGGGCGCGGCCGGGGACGGGAGGTGGCGCTCCGCCGGCGCGGGTCCTTCCGGGCGCATGCGCGTGGACAGGAGCAAGGCCGCGAGGCCGACGACGATGTTCAGGGCCGCGGCGGCGAGGAGGGTCGCGGTGATGCCGATCCCGCCGATGAGCACGAGGCCCGTGAGCAGAACACCGGTGATGGCCCCGACGGTGTTCGTGGCGTACAGCAGGCTCACCCGCTCTCCGATGCCCGACCCGGGCCGCAGCGCCGCCCGCACCACCAGCGGGAGCGTGGCGCCCATGAGCGACGTCGGCAGGATCAGGATCGCCGCGGCAAGCGCCACGCGCAGGGCCATCGCGGGTCCCGGCTCGCCGCCGGCGGCTCTCGCGAGCGGCACGTAGACCGATTCCGCGGCGTCGAACGCCAACGGCGTGAGCAGCGCCGAGGCGCCGATGCCCATCTCGACGAGCGCGTACCACCGCAGCGGGCGGCGCACGCGGTCGGCCGTTCGGGCCGCGACGAAGCTCCCGAGCGCGAGCCCGCCCATGAACGAGGCGAGCACGGTGCTCACGGCCCACACCGTTCCCCCGAGCACGAGGGTGAGCAGGCGCACCCAGAGCACCTGGTAGACAAGCGCCGCGATCCCCGAAGCGAAGACGAAGCCGAGGAGGAGCAGGAGGAGTCCGGCCTCCCGCCTGTCCTGCTCCGAGCGAGCCGGGGCCTGGTGCCGCCTCACGCCTGACTAGCCGGTCGGAACGCGCTTGGGAGAGGGTGCCGAGGATGCGGCGTCGCGCACCCCGGGTCCGGCGGTGCGGGCCCCGGCCCACGCCAGCGCGAGGACGAGCGCGAGCGCCACCGCCCCGCGCACGGCGACGTCGACATAGGTCGAGCCGCCGGCGCGATCGAACGACGGGAGCCAGTCCATCGGGTCGATCCCCAGCAGGGACGCGATCGCGTACCGCACCTTGTCCTCGCCGAACGCATTCAGCGCGAGCGTCGGCTTGGCCGCGAGCAGCACGGTGGCGAGCGCGCTGGCCACGACGAGCGCTCCGCAGGCCGCTGCCGCTATCGGCCCGCGCGCGGCCGCGAGGCCGTAGGCGACGAACGGAGCCGCAAGCGGGAGGACGTCCACGAAGTAGCGGTTCGGCGGCGCGTATCCGCCGTTCCAGTAGGGGGTGAACGAGAGTGCGGCCACGCTCACCAGGATCGTCGCGGCCGCCGGGAGCAGGGTGCGCGCCGCCGTGCGCAGCGCGGCCGCCGCGCCCAGGGCCGCGGTGAAGACCCAGGCCGCGGTGCCGGCCAGGCCGTAGGTGCGATCGAAGAGCTGCCCGCCGAGCCCGATCCAGAAGCTGAGGGTGATGAACGCGGAGCCCTCGCGCTCGTGCAGCGCCGTCGAGCCGACGGCGTAGCCGGCGAGCGGGACGGGCATGCCCATCGTGGCGAAGCTCAAGAGCGCCACGCCGATCACGCCGATCCCGAACCCGCGGAGGGTGGAGACGAAGGTCCCGCGGCCGGCCATGGCCGCGAACGGCAGCAGCGCCGCGACCACGAGGAGCTGGCGCGGCGTGAAGGCGAGGAGGCACGCGAGGAGCGCGCCCGCGAGCAGCGGCCGGCGACGCTCCGCCGTGAACAGGAAGCGGTACGCGGTGACGGCGATGGCGCCGCCGACCGCGTTGGGATAGACGT
>VGEJ01000121.1 GCA_016869335.1 Alphaproteobacteria bacterium
CCTGGCACGGCACCTCGAGGGCTGGGTCGGGGGGGCGAGCGGAATCACCCGGCTCCGCCACCGGCAGGCGCTGACCGAGTGCGCTCAGGCGTTGGAGCGGATGGGCGAGGCGGCGACCACCGAACTCCGCGCCGAGGAGCTGCGGCTGGCGCTGCGCGCGCTCGGGCGCGTCACCGGGGAAGTTGACATCGAGGAGGTCCTCGACATCATCTTCCGCGATTTCTGCGTCGGGAAGTAGGCGTTTCACGTGGAACACCGCCAGTCAAACGAGGATGCCGCTCACGTCGATGTCGTCGTGGTCGGCGGCGGGCACGCTGGCTGCGAGGCGGCGGCTGCAGCCGCGCGCCTCGGCGCGCGGACGCTGCTCCTCACCCAGCGGCTCGACACGATCGGCGAGATGTCTTGCAACCCGGCGATCGGTGGCCTCGGCAAGGGCCACCTGGTGCGCGAGATCGACGCGCTTGACGGCGTGATGGGCCGCGCCGCCGATGCGGCCGGCATCCAGTTCCGCGTGCTCAATCGCAGCAAGGGTCCGGCCGTGCGCGGGCCGCGCGCCCAGGCCGACCGGGCGCTTTACAAGACCGCTGTGCAGCGCCTCTTGGCAGAGCAGCGCAACCTGAGCCTAGCCGCGGCTGGCGTCGAGGACCTCTTGATCGAGAAGGGGGCGGTGACGGGGGTGCGCGTCGCGGGCGGGCGCACGGTGCGGTGCGCGGCCGTGGTCTTGACCACGGGGACATTCCTGCGCGGCGTCATCCACGTTGGCGAGCAGCGCCACGAGGCCGGGCGGATCGGCGAGGCGCCGGCGATCGCCCTGGCGGACACCCTGAGGCGCGCCGGCTTTGGTATGGGGCGACTTAAGACCGGGACGCCGCCCCGACTCGCACGCGACAGCATTGCGTGGCAGGGGCTCGAGGTGCAGCGCGGGGACCAGCCGCCGGTGCCGTTCTCGTTCCTGACCCAGCATATCGGGCAGGCGCAGGTGCCCTGCCACATCACGGCGACCACCCCGGAGACGCACGCGCTCATCCGCGCCAATCTGGCGCGCTCGCCGACGTACTCGGGCCAGATCCAAGGGGTTGGCCCGCGCTACTGCCCCTCGATCGAGGACAAGGTGGTGCGCTTTGCCGAGCGCGACCGGCATCAGGTTTTTCTCGAGCCCGAGGGGTTGGAGTCCGAGGTCATCTACCCGAACGGCATCTCGACTGCGCTACCGGCCGAGGTCCAGGTGGCGCTGGTTCGCACCGTGCCGGGACTCGAACGGGCACGTGTCCTGCGTGCCGGGTATGCCATCGAGTACGACTTCGTCGACCCGCGCGAGCTCTGGCCGACGCTCGAAACGCGGCGTCTGGCGGGGTTGTTCCTGGCCGGCCAGATCAATGGCACGACGGGGTACGAGGAAGCCGCGGGGCAGGGCGTCATCGCCGGGGTCAACGCGGCGCGACGAGCCGGCGGACAGGACGGCGCCGTGCTGACCCGGGCCGAGGCGTACATCGGCGTGATGATCGACGACCTGGTGAGCCGCGGCACCGCGGAACCTTACCGGATGTTCACCTCGCGTGCCGAGTACCGGCTGACCCTTCGCGCCGATAACGCCGATCAGCGGCTGACGCCGCGCGGCATCGAGTGGGGTTGCGTCGGTGCGGCGCGCGCCGCGGTGCACGGCGCCAGGGCCGCGAGTCTGGAGGCGGGGCGGGGGCTGCTCGGCCAGCTGACGTTGACGCCGAATCAGGCGCAGGGCCACGGCCTTGCCGTGAATGGCGACGGAGTGCGGCGCACGGGACTGAACCTGCTCGCCTATCCCGGCATGTCGGTGGCGCGCCTGCGGGTCATCTGGCCCGCGCTCGGCGCGCTCGCGCCCAGCGTTGTCGAGCAGCTCGAGATCGAGGCGCTGTATGCCGGCTATCTACAGCGGCAGGAGGCCGATATCGCGGCATTCGAGCGCGATGAGGCGCTCGCTCTGCCCGGCGATCTCGACTACGAGGCGATCGGCGGTTTGTCGAGCGAGGTGCGGACCAAGCTGAGCGGCGCGCGGCCAGTCTCGCTCGGCCAGGCCGCGCGCATCGCTGGGGTGACACCGGCGGCGCTGACCGCGCTGCTCGGTCATGTGCGGCGGAGCGGTGGCCGCGGCCTTCGGCGCGGCTGAGTTCCGCGCCGCGACCGGCGTTTCACGTGAAACGATTGCGCGCCTGGAGCGCTATGTCGCCCTGCTCGCGCGCTGGAATCGTGCGGTCAATCTGGTCGCCGCGACCAGCCTGGCGGATGTCTGGCGGCGCCACTTCCTGGACAGCGCCCAGCTCTTACCGTTGGCGCCGTCCGGCGCCCGCGCATGGCTCGACCTCGGCAGCGGCGCGGGCCTGCCCGGCCTGGTGCTGGCGGCCCTCGGTGCGCCGGAGGTCCACTTGATCGAGAGCGATGCCCGGAAGTGTGCCTTCGTCACCGTCGCCGCCGGCGAGATGGGGGTGAGTGTGCGCGTCCACCGGCAGCGGATCGAGCGCGTTGTGCCCTGGCCAGCCGATGTCGTAGTCGCGCGGGCCGTGGCGCCGCTACCGCGGCTCCTCGATCTTGCCGCCCCGTTCTTCGGTCCGACGACCGTCGGTCTGTTCCTAAAGGGCGAAGATGTGGAGAGGGAATTGACCGTGGCCACACGATCTTGGAGAATGCACGCCGAGCGTATCGCCAGCCGCTCTGACAAGTCCGGGGTGATCGTGAGGATCCAGAGGCTCTCGCGTGTCTGAGCACGGTGCCGCTACACCGGTGCCGCGGATCATCGCAATCGCCAACCAGAAGGGCGGAGTGGGCAAGACCACGACAGCGATCAACTTGGCGACAGCGCTGGCGGCCTCTGGCCGCTGCTGCCTGCTGATCGACGCCGACCCGCAGGGTAACGCCTCGACCGGCCTCGGCATCGATCAGCACCGCCGCAGCATCACGGCCTACGAGGTGGTGACGGGCACGGCGACGTTGCGCCAAGCCTCGGTCGCGACGGCCATCCCGGGGCTTGCCGTCGTGCCGGCGACGGTCGACCTGATCGGCGCCGAGCTCGAGCTGGTGAGCCTGCCACGGCGCGAGTACCGGCTACGGGACGCACTCCAGATCGAGGAGATCACCCGCGACTATGTCCTGATCGACTGCCCGCCCTCGCTTGGTCTCTTGACCCTGAATGCGCTGGTGGCCGCGGACTCGGTTCTGGTTCCGCTGCAATGCGAGTTCTTTGCCCTGCAGGGCCTGAGTCAGCTCTTGCGCTCGATTGAGCGCATAAGGCAGTCTTTCAATCCCAGACTAGGCGTCCTTGGCGTCGTGTTGACCATGTTCGACCGCCGCAACAATCTTTCCGAGCAGGTCGCCCAGGATGTTCGCTCGTTTCTCGGCGCAACGGTCTATGACACGGTCATTCCGCGGAACGTCCGCATGTCAGAGGCGCCCTCGCACGGCCAGCCCGCGCTGCTCTACGATTTCCACTGCGCCGGCAGCCAGGCCTACATCCAGCTGGCGCGCGAGGTGCTGCGCCGCGAAGGGGCACTGGTCGCCGCATGAGTGAGGACCCGCGCGTCAAAGGACTCGGCCGCGGCCTGTCGGCGCTGTTCGGCGAGCAGGCGAGCGACCTCGCCGATGCCGATCGCCTGCGGGCGGCGCGCGAGGTGCCGATCGCGCAGCTCCGCGCGAATCCCCGCCAGCCGCGGCGCCTGTTCGACGAGGCCGAGCTCGAGTCGCTGGTCCAGTCCATCCGCGCTCAGGGCATCCTGCAGCCCATTCTGGTGCGCCGCGTGCCGGGCGAGGGCGGTGCCTACGAGATCGTCGCCGGCGAGCGGCGCTGGCGCGCCGCGCAGCGGGCGCAGCTCCACCACGTCCCGGTGCTGGTACGCGATCTGACCGATTCCGATGCGCTCGGCATCGCGCTGATCGAGAATCTGCAGCGCCAGGACCTGACGGCGCTCGAGGAGGCCGATGCCTACGCGCGACTCGCCGAGGAGTTCGGCCAGACGCAAGACCAGATCGCCCGCGCCGTGGGCAAGAGCCGCAGTCATGTCGCCAACATGCTGCGTCTCTTGGGCCTGCCCGAGCCGGTGCGGGCGATGCTGGCGGACGGCCGTCTCACGGCCGGGCACGCGCGGCCCCTGGTCGGCCACGCTGACGCCGAGACGCTGGCCAACGCCATCGTTGCGCGCGGGCTCAACGTGCGCCAAGCCGAGGAGCTCGGCCGAGCGCCGGCGCACAAGCTGCGGCGGCGGCCCAAGCGCGCGCCCGATCCCAACACCCGCGCGCTCGAGCGCGACCTGAGCGCTGCGCTCGGTCTCGGAGTTTCAATCGCCGATCGCGGCACCAAGGGCGGCGTGCTGGCGATCCGCTATCAGAGGCTCGATCAGCTCGACGAGGTCTGCCGTCGGCTTTGCCTGCGCACCTAGACTACTCTCGGCGCGGCGGCAGGGCGATGCCGGTCAGCGCCGCGAACACCTTGACAACCGCGGAGTCGTCTTCGCCGCCAAGGCCAGCGGCGGCCGCGGCCAGGAACTGCTGGTGCGCCGCCGCCGTCAGCGGCAGCGGGAACACCTCGCGGCGCGCGCTGTCGAGTACGATGCCGAGATCCTTGACGAAGATGTTGACGGCGCTCTGCGGCTCGTAGTCGCCCGCCAGGATGTGCGGCACCCGGTTCTGGAACATCCAGGACGAGCCGGCGCTGTTGCTGATCACGTCGTAGAGCTGGGCGGCATCGCAGCCGGCGCGGATGCCGAACGCCATGGCCTCGGCGGCGGCCGCGATGTGGACGCCGGCGAGGAGCTGGTTGATCATCTTGATGGTGGAGCCGGCGCCGGGCGCGTCGCCCAGGCGATAGACCCGTTCGGCCACGGCGGCGAGGATCGGCTCGGCGCGGCCGAATGCTGCACCCGAGCCCGAGGCCATGACGGTCAGTTTGCCGCTCGCGGCCCGCTGCACGCCACCGCTCAGCGGAGCATCGAGGAAAACGAGGCCGAGCGCCGCCAGGCGCTCACCGAGCGCGCGGGCAAAGCCTGGCGCGACCGTCGCGCACTGCATGACCAGCGCGCCTGGCGGCAGAGCGGCCGCGGCGCCGTTGTCTCCGCACAGCACCTGCTCGACCTGCTCGGCCGAAACCACCAGGACGATCAGGTGCTCGACCTTGCCGGCGAGGGCGGCCGGGGTTGCCGCGCTGCGGCCGCCGGCCGCACCGAGCGCGGCTAGCGCGGCGGATCGGACATCGAATCCAACGACCGGGAAACCCGCGTGCAGAAGGCTCTGCGCCACCCCCATGCCCATCGCGCCAAGCCCGATGATCCCGACCGGCGGCTTGGCCTGCTCGCTCATGGACGCTCCCTTCGCTCGTAGCGGCTAGGACCTACGGGCGGCGTGGGCGATGCGGGTGAGCGTATAGCCGCACACCGCCGCGGCCGGAATACCACTGGTCTTGCACACGATCTCGGCCTTTAGCACCAGCTCGAGCACGACCAGCAGCTTGGCGCTCGACCAGGTGCGCAGCGCGGCGCGAAAGGCCGGCTGCTGGCGAAAAAAGACGGGCGGTCGCAGTGCCGCCATCGCCGCCTCGGGCGTGGCGCCGCGCTCGCGCTGCGCGGTGGCCTCGAGCAGGCGGTGCAGGTGACGCATGACCGCGCGCAACACGCCGATCGCCGACTCGCCCTGCTGGAAGGCCTTGTCAAGGAGGCGGCTCAGGGCGGCGTGCTCACCGCCGGCGACCGCGGCGGCGATGTCATCGAGCGTCAACTCGGTGACGTCGCCGGTCACCGCCTCGGCATCGGCGAGGCCGATCGCGGCGCCCCCGCCCGCCGCGTAGAGGATGAGCTTCTCGATCTCGCGGCGCACGAGCTGGCGGTCGCCGCCGAGGCGCTGGCCGAGGAACGCCAGGGTCTCGGGCGTGGCACGGGCACCGTGCTCGGCGAGAATGCCCTGCATGACGCGCTCGAGCGACTCGCCTTCCTCGGGGTAGCACGCAATCGCCACCGCCGCGGCAGCGGCCTCGAACAGCCGGCGCAGCGGGGCGCGCGCCGCGAGATCGCCGGCCTCGATCAAAAGAAAGGAGCCGGGCCCGGTGCCACCGAGGGCGTGCTCGACCGCATCGATCGGCGCCTCGCCGGGGCCGCGCACCCAGACCAGGCGCCGCCCGCCGCCGAATGCCAGCGCCCGTGTCTCATCGCTCAGGCGCGCGGGGTCGTCGCGCACGCCGGCCGGCGTCAGTTGAGCGACCCGAAAGGCATCGCCGAGGTCGCCGGCGACGGCACGGGCGAGCAAGTCGGCGCGCTCCCGCACGAGGCCCTGGTCTGGCCCGAACACCAGTGCACCACCGAGGGTCGCTGGCGGCGCGCGGAGCAGGCGCTCGATCTCGCGCGGCGCCGGCTTCATGGGCTCGCACCGGGTGCGGCGCCGAGATAAACGGCGAGGCGCAGCGCGATCTCTTCGCTGACCGCCCGCGCGACCCGCGCCTCGGCATCGCGCGCCGCCGCGATGGTGGCGTAGTCGGACTCGACCACGTTGTAGGCCGCGATGGAGCGCGTGCGGCCGCTGACAAGGGGGCGACCGGAGGCAAGCTCGACGAGGTCGTAGTGCGCTGCCAGCGTCAGGCTGAACCGGGTCACGGTGTCGTCACGCGCGAACGCGAGGCCCTCGGTGGTCTTCTCCAGCGCCACATCGAGCCGAAACATCGGCGCCGCGGTGCGACCCCGCGGCGTCAACAGGTCGCGGAGATGATTGCGCACGACCTGGCCCACCCGATCGGGGATCGGCGCGATCTCGACTGCCTCAAGCCGAATCCGCGCCGACTCGGCGGCGCCGTGCTCGCCGTAGAGCGGGCGGAACCCGCACCCGGTGCTTGCCAGCAGCACGCCGAGGGCGAGCGCCCTAGACCACGACATTCACGATCCGGTTCGGCACCACGATCTGCTTGCGCACGGGACGGCCGGCGATCGCGCGCTGCACGTTGTCGAGCGCCAGCGCGGCGGCGGCGAGGCTCCGCTCATCGGCGTCGGGCGCGGCTTCCAGCGTGGCGCGCAGGCGCCCGTTGACCTGCACCGCGATCGTGACCGCGTCCGCCCGCACCAGGGCGCCATCGGCCACCGGCCACGGCTCATCGACGAGCAAACGGTCGCGGCCGAGCCGCTGCCACAGCTCCTCGGCAAAGTGCGGCATCATCGGACCGATCAACCGAACGGTCGTCTCCATCGCCTCGCGCCAGCTCCAGGCGAAGCCGGCTTCCGTCGCGGCAGTCGCCGTCATGGTGCCGACGAGCGCGTTGACCAGCTCGTAGATGCGGGCGACGGCGCGATTGAAGTGGAACCCCTCGAGGTCCTTGGTCACCTCGGCGATCGTGCGATGGCTCGCCCGGCGGAGCGCCAGCGCGCTCGGGCCCACCGCGTCGGGCGGTGCCGCCCCGGCGGGGGGGAGCGCGAGCGGCGGCGCCTCGACGAGACGCCACAGCCGGTTGACGAAGCGC
>VGEJ01000122.1 GCA_016869335.1 Alphaproteobacteria bacterium
ACGTGCAGCGTGTCGACATCGATGGCGACGTGCTGACCAACCGCCTCTTCCAGAACTCCAACGGCAGCCTGCTCGACGTCGCGGTGGCGACCGACCCAACCACCGATACGGTGGACGCGGAGCTTTCGGTCCGCTTCGTCGGCGGCGGTGTCAACCAGATCGTCTCGACCCAGGGCGGCGCCGGGCGCAGCGCGTTCCGCGATGCCCTCGGCTTTGGCGCCCTCGACATCGCCGGCAACAGCGCCGAGCTCAGCGGCGCCCCCGTGGGCTCGAGCGCCTACCTCGTCACGGCCAGTGCCCTCGACGCCGGCGGCTTCGTGCCGGGCGGCGTGGCGTTCTGCGAGTGCGAGTTCCTCGCCTGGGGCTTCTGGGGCATCGACGCCTCGGCGCCCTTGGACCGCAGCGAGCGCATCCACCTCGGCCAGTGGGCCGCCGGCGAGGTCTTGACCTCGGCGGCGATCGCGGCCCTCGACGGTGCGGCGACGTACAACGGTCACGCCATCGCCACGGTCAACAACGGAGCGTCCGTGTACTCCGCGGTGGGCAGCTTCGCCATGACCGTGGACTTCGACAATCCGGCTGCATCGTTCTACGCCATCGACAACTTCGATGGCGGCAGCTTCACCGGAAACGGCCTTGTTTTCGGCGCTGTCGGCGGGCTGAACATCTACGACGGCGTGCTCTCGGGCCAGGGCGTGCACGACTTCGTCGATGGCACCATGCGCGGGGCGTTCATGGCCGGGGCGGACAGCCCGGCGGCCGAGACCGGCGCTCACTGGGCCGTGAGCAACGGGCTCGACTACGAGGCTTCGGGCATCATTGCCGCAACCTCGGTCGAATAGCGATCCGCCCGCCGAGCGCACCCTGGGACGCGGCTTGAACACGCCGCGAGTCTGGCGCTAGACTGCTCTACCGCCGCGGGCAAAGCGGACGGGGAGGTCATCGGTGTCGGGGTCGACGACGGGCGGGCCCGCCGCGCCGGAAGCGCGCAACCCCGGCGCGCTGCCGCAGGCGGAGAGCAGCATGCTGCCGGCGCTCGCCGTCTCAGGAATCTCGAAGCGGTTTCTCGGCGTGCACGCGCTGAACCGGGTGGACTTCGACGTCCACCACGGCGAGGTTCACGTCCTACTCGGCGAGAACGGTGCCGGCAAGTCCACCCTCATGAAGATCCTGAGCGGCGTCTACGCCCGTGACGAGGGCCGCATCTTCATCGACGGGCGCGAGGTCGAGCCGCAGGATCCCCGTCACGCGCAGACGTTGGGGATCAGCATCATCTATCAGACCTTCAGCCAGGCGCTCGACCTGAGCATCGCCGAGAACCTGTTTCTCGGTCGCGAGCCGCTGAAGCCCTGGGGCACCATCGACACACGCAAGACGCGGGCGATGAGCCGCGCTGCCCTGGCGCGGGTCGGCCTCACCGCCGATCCCGATACGTTGGTCAAGAAGCTCAGCATCGCGCAACGTCAGATGGTGGAAATCGCCAAGGCGCTCACTCTCGATGCCCAGATCGTGATCATGGATGAGCCGACCTCGGCCCTGACCGACCGCGAGACCGACCGATTGTTCGAGATCATCCACTCGCTCAAGGCCGATGGGCGCGCCATCATCTATATTTCGCACCGCCTCGAAGAGGTCGCTCGCATCGCCGACCGCGTCACCGTGCTGCGCGACGGTCGCGCGGTGGCGACCGTGGCGGCGGCCGAGGTAGAGATACCGCGGCTCATCAGCCTCATGGTCGGCCGAGACCTCGACCGGGCGGCGCTCTCGGACCAGGTCGGGCCACGCCCAGAGGTGCTGCGCGTCACCGGGCTCAGTCGGGCCGGGATCCTCCACGGCGTCGGCTTCAGCCTGCACGAGGGCGAGATCCTGGCGCTCGCCGGCCTGGTCGGGTCGGGTCGGACCGAGCTCGCTCGCGCCGTGTTCGGTTGCGATCCGATCAATGCCGGCGAGATTCAGGTCAAGGGCCAGGTCGTCCGCATCGACCGCCCAGGGGACGCGGTGGCCCACGGCCTCGGGTTCGTGACCGAGGACCGTCTGGTGAGCGGGCTCCTGATGACGATGTCGACGGGGGCGAACGCGACGCTGCCGTCGTTGCGCCAGTTCGATGCCTTGGGCGGCCTGTTCTTCAGCTTCGCGCGTGAACGGGCCGCGGCCCAGCACTACATCCAGGAACTCCACGTCCAGCCAGCGGCGCCCGAGCGGAACGTGCGGCTCCTGAGTGGCGGCAATCAACAGAAGGTCGTGCTGGCCAAGTGGCTGATGGCGCGCTCCGACATCCTGATCCTCGATGAGCCGACCCAGGGCATCGACGTCGGCGCCAAGGAAGACGTCCACCGCCTGATGGTGGAGTTCGCGCGCGAGCGCAGGGGCGCCATCCTGCTGATCTCCTCCGACCTGCCGGAGGTCTTGCGCATGAGTGATCGCATCCTGGTGATGCGCGAGGGCCGCATCGCAGGCGAACTTGAGCGGTCGGACGCGACCCAGGAGCGGGTCATGAACCTCGCTGTTGGCGGCCGCCCGCGGGATGGCGCGGCGGCAGCGCAGCCACGAGGCGGTTGATGGCCGTTCGCGACGCGCCGCCCCGTGCACAGAGGCCCGAGGCCCCGCCGATTGATCGCGGCCGCCTGGGCCGGCGCTTCTGGGGGCCGCTACGCGATGTGATCCTCGATAACCCAGCGGTCTTCATGGCCGGGATCCTGCTTGCGATGTGGCTGATCCTGTCGCGCCTCTCGCCCCACTTCTTTACCGTCAACAACCTGTTCGAGATCACGGTGCAGGCCGCTGTGATCGCACTGATCGCGATCGGGCAGACGTTCGTCATTCTGTCGGCTGGGATCGACCTCTCGGTCGGCGCGGTGCTCGCCGCCGCGGCGGTGACCGCCTCGCTCGTGATGGAGAGTGGCTATGGCCTGACCGCTGGCATCGCTGCGGCGCTGCTGTGCGGTGCCGCGTTCGGGGCGGCAAACGGCGTCGCGATCGGCGTCCTCGGCATTCCGCCGTTCGTGGCGACGCTCGGCATGATGGGCATCGCCCGCGGCTACGCCCTGATCGTGACCAGCGGCATCCCGGTGTTCACGCTGGCCGAGGGCTTCGAGGTACTCGGGCAGGGCCGCGTCGCCGACGTCGTCCCGGTGCCCACGCTCATCACGCTCGCGCTCTACGTGCTCGGCTTCGTCATCCTCAGCCGCACGCGGCTCGGACGTTACACCTACGCCATCGGCAGCAACCTCCAGGCGACGACGTTCTCGGGCGTCAATGTCACGCGCTACCTCATCGTCATTTACTCGGTGAGTGGCATCACGGCCGCCGTGGCAGGACTTATCGAGGCCTCGCGCATCGGCAGCGGCCAGCCTGCGAGCGGCGTCGGCTATGAGCTCGACTCGATCACCGCCGTGGTCATCGGTGGCACCAGCTTGTTCGGCGGCCAGGGCAACCTCTTCGCCTCGCTGATCGGCGCGCTGATCATCGCCACGCTGCGCAACGGCCTGAACGTGCTCGGCGTGTTCGCGTTTTGGCAGATGGTGGCGATCGGAGCGATCCTGATCGCGGCCGTGTATCTCGATCGCTGGCGGCGGCGCAGCCGCGGCGAGTAGAGTGGTGATAGTTCGCCACGCCGGACGGAGAACCGCCCGGCGAAATCGCAGAGGAGGAACGACATGAGCATCTTGCGATCGCTAGCACGAACGATCGGCGCGGCCGCCCTGGCCGCCGTGATCGGGGCACTGCCGATGGTTGGGACCACGCCCCACGCCGCGGCGCAAACCAAGACGCTGGCCTGGATTCCGAAGTCGACCAACTCGACGTTCTGGCTCGCGGTCAAGCGTGGCGCGGAGAAGGCCGGTGGCGAGCTCGGCTACGAAATCCTGTATGTCGGGGTCCAGGATCAAACCAACATCGCCGGCCAGGTCAACCTGGTGAACGACATGGTCGTGCGCAAGATCACCGGGATTCTCATTGCCGCGACCGACGCCAAGGCCCTGGCGCCGGCCGTCGAGAAGGCGATCGCCGACGGGGTGCCCGTGATCACGCTCGACTCGGGCGTCGATTCCGATGCGCCCTATGCCTACATCGCGACCGACAACATCGGTGCGGCCAAGATGGCTGCCGAAGTCCTCGCCAAGCTGGTCGGCGGCAAGGGCAAGGTCGGCGACATTGGCATCACCGCCGGCTCGCAGACTGGCCGGGAGCGCGAGGACGGCTTCGTCGAGGGCATGAAGGCCCACCCCGACGTCGCGATCGTGCCGGTGCAGTACTCCGGTTGCGATCCGGCCAAGTCGCTCAACATCGCGACCGATGTGCTCACCGGCAACCCCGACCTGGTCGGCTTTTTCGGAGCGTGCGACGGCGCCGGCACGGGGGCCGGGCAACTGGTGAAACAGCGGGACCTCAAGGGCAAGGTCCGGGTCGTCTCGTTCGACACCTCGCCGGAGGAGCTGCAGCTCTTCAAGGACGGCTACATCGATGCCCTGATCGTCCAGGACCCGTTCCAGATGGGCTACCGCGGTGTCTACGCCATGGACAAGGTGCTGAAGGGCGAGAAGGTGGAGCCGCGCGTGGTCGAGATCCCGGCGCAGGTCGTCACCAAGGATAACTTCGAGGATCCAGCGATCCAGGAGCTCCTGAACCAGTAGGCGCTATCCCTTCGGGGCCGGCGCGATTGCCGCCGGCCCCGCCCTCTCCGACGAACACGAAAACCCACGGATGACCAGCGCGAGAAGGCCCGGCGACTGGCTGCCCTACCTCCTCCTGACTTTGGCCGCGTGCTTCTGGGGCCTCAACGGCATCATCGCGAAGATCGCGGTCGCGGGTGTGTCACCGGCGGCTCTGGCCTTTCTCTCCTGGTGCGTCGGCATTGCGGTGCTGGCGCCTTTCGCGCTGCCCCGCCTCAAACGGCACTGGCGGCTCATCGCACGACGGTGGTGGGTGTTCGCGGCGCTCGGCGTCCTTGGCATGACGGCCAACCAGGCGTTCTTCGTCGCCCTGTCGCTGACCACCGCGATCAACGCACAGCTCATCGGCGCCACCATCCCGGCGGCGATCATCGTGATGGCGCTGGTGCTGTACCGGGAGACACCGACGTGGCGCGCGCTGGCGGGGATGGCCATCGCCTTTCTCGGCGTCGCGGTGGTCGTCGTGCGGGGCGATCCTGCGGTGTTCGCGGTTCTCGGCGCGAACAGCGGCGACCTGGTGATGATCATCAGCGTGCTGGCGTGGGCCTGCTACACCGTTGTGCTGCGTCATGTGCCGGCCCCGATTCCCCCGGTCGGTGCGCTGTGGCTCTTCGGGGTCAGCGGAACGGTGTTCAATGCGCTCGTTCTTGCAACTCAGGGCATCGCGCTCGGGGCTCTCACCATCGATCGCGAGACCGTTTTGATGATCGCGTATGTGGCGGTGTTTCCGGCGGTCCTCGGCTTCCTGTTCTACAACGAGGGCGTGCGCCTCGCCGGCGCCACTATCGCCGGCCAGTTCATGTACCTCTCGCCGATCATCACGGCGGTGCTCGCGGTGCTGATCCTCGGCGAGGACTTCCGCCCTTACCACGTCGTCGGCATGGCGACGATCTTCGGCGGCGTCTACCTTGCCAGCACGCGCCCATCGGCGCCGCCGCGCCCCGCCTCACGCCGCCTCAGGTGATGACGGACGAGAGGGCCCGGTCCTTCGGGAAATCCGCCACGACGGCGGCAATCGGGAAGGGCCCGCCGCGATCGAGCCAGGCGAAGAGCGCCCGCTCGCAGCGCTCCAACTGAATCAGCGCGAAGAGGGCGCTGGCCGGACCGCCGGACAGACCGCGTCGCCGGGCCATGACGTCGGCAAGGCGATAGAACTGGAAAGGATCGACCCGTCGCACCACACCGCCTCTGCACCGCCTCTGCGGTTACAGGTTGATAGAATATAAAGCTCACTCGCTTCACCCGGGCGGGCGCGTTCAATCCCGACAAGGACGGCAACCTGCGCAACGCCGGCGGCCATTTCCTGCAGGGCTGGCCGATCGACGATGACGGCAACATCCCGGCTAACCGCAGTGACCTCAGCGTGATCGAGACCGTCAACGTCTAGGGTCTGACCGGCACTGCCTCTCCGACCTCCCAGGTCGGGCTGCAGGCCAACCTGCAGTCGACACTGGAGCTCAGCCTGATCGGTCCGCAGGAGGAGAGCGCATCGGTCTCCACCGCCGCCGCAGCGGTTCTCGGCAATGGCGCCGGAACCGGGGTCGTCACCGGTCTCGCCAACGGCGATAAGTTCACCATCACTTCGGGCCGCACCGCGGTCATGGTGACCTACGACTCGACGCCGGCGGCAGCGACCGAGCTCTCGACGCTGAGCGAGCTGGTCGACATCATCAACGGCGTCGCCGGGCTGTCGGCCGAAATCGGCGGCGCCGAGACGGACGCGACGGTCGTCATCACCGGCGACGATCAGAGCCAGGACTTGGTCATTACCAACGTGACCGGCACCCCGGCCACCGATCTCGGCATCGTCGGCACCGCGGTGGCCACATACGACCCCGCCACCTCCGCCCTCAACATGTCCTCCGGAACGATCACGGCGGACTTCGCGCGCAGCGTTCAGATCTTCGACTCGCAAGGCTCGGCCCGGACCCTCACGTTCTCGTTCCTCAAGAGGGGCATCCCCAACGAATGGTTCACCGAGGTGCACATCGAGCCGGCGAGCCCGGTCACGACGGCGGCGCCGCTGATCGATGGCCATATCGCCACCGGCACCACCGCTTTCAACGCCAATGGCTCGATCGACCTCGGCTCCACCTCGGCGACGCTGACCGCGGCGCTCAACATCCCGTGGTCGGCCGAGCTCGGCGTCGATGCGCAATCGATCACGCTCGACCTGGGGAGCGACGGGACTACGGAGGGCCTGAGCCAGTTCGCGAGTGACTCGGCGCTGATCTCGACTTCCGTCAACGGCGCCCTATTCGGCACGCTGGTCAGCGTCACTATCAATGATCAGGGCGTGGTCATCGCCAACTTCGACAACGGCGAGCTGCGCGAGCTGTTCAAGCTGCCGATCGCCGTGTTCCCGAACATCACGGGCTGCAGGAGAAGACCGGCAACGCCTACATCGAGACCGATGCCCCCGGCAATTTCAACCTCCAGGAGGCAAGCGTCGGCAGCGCCGGGCTGGTCGCGCGGCGGCCCGAGAGGCCTCGACCGTCGACATCGCCGAAGAGTTCACGAACATGATCCTCACGCAGCGCGCGTTCAGCGCGAGTGGCCGCATCATCACCACGACCGATGAAATGCTCGATGAGATAATTCGATTGAAACGGTAAATACTTCGCAACTCTCGCAGTGGCTCGCGTAGCGACTTCTTAAGTCAGCCCGCGCTATCTTGGGTCCTCGGGAGTGATGGATCCATGGTTGACGACGGAGCACAAGGCAAGCCGGCGCGGAGGAACGCTCGAGCGCCCGCGGTCGAGCTGCCCCCCGCCGACACC
>VGEJ01000123.1 GCA_016869335.1 Alphaproteobacteria bacterium
CATGATCCATGTCGCCCTCGGAAGCCTCTTGCTCCGAAGAATAAGCCATTGAGCCAATTCTCAAACGGACTCTAAGGTCCCTGCCAGCGTCAGATTTGGCGCGGCGGCGGTAACGGAGGTGGTAGGCGTTATCGACATTGATCTCATAGATGGGCTTGTCGTCCTCGCCCGTGATACGGCCGCCGTCGAGTTCGGAAAAATCCTCCGGCCAGCGTTCCGTGCTTCGGCCCAGCACGTCGCGCCCATCCTTGGTAAGCAGGACATAGGGCGGCAGACTGCGTTTTGGTTCGTCAGCTGGCTTCGGCTTGGGGGGTCGCGGCGGAGAACACCGTTTTCGGCGATCTTTCGCTAGACTGCCACCGCAGGGTGAACGGTAGGCTGCGAGAACGGTGCTTTTCGGATGTATACACGCGGATGCACCCGGACAGACCCGCGCCGACCATAACGACGAAGTGCCATAGTATTTCAAATGGGAGGTTCGGGCACTACGACACAAAACAGATGCGTGGGATTACTTTGCGCGAGGCGGCAATCCTGCAATCCTTCCCGGAGGGTTACGTCTTTCATCCAATTCATCAGATTGAGCCTATTGCGCGGATGATCGGCAATGCCGTCCCGCCAAAGCTGGCGGCGTTCTTTGCCGATTATCTGGTGAAGTCAATTGCGGGACGCGCCGGTCGATAGCAGGCGCTTGTTCCTCTGTCTCCTGAGAGACGAGAGAACGCGCCTGGTGTCAGACTCGGTCTGGCAGGTCCAGACCGTAAACACCTTCCAGCCCTTTGCCGTGAGAGCAACCTGATTGGCGCAGTCGCGGGCGATGTTACCCTCAAGTTTGGCGGTCCAAAATTCGGAGCGGCTCTGCGGGCGCCGCCGGCCCTTACGGCAGTCATGGCCGTGCCAGAAACAGCCATGGACAAAGACGATGGAACGGTAGCGCGGGAGAACGATGTCCGGGTTTCCGGGCAGGTCGCGCCTGTGCAACCGGAAGCGGAATCCTTCGCGGTATAGCGTGGAGCGGACGAGTTTTTCCGGGATCGTGTCGCGGCCTTTTACCGCTGCCATCACCCTTGATCGAACGTCCGTGGAAAACTTGTCGGCCATGCGACTGAAGAATCGGCTCTGAGGGCGCTAGTACGCCCGCTCGATGCAGAAATCCACGACGTCCGTCATCGCGCTCTTGACCTCACCGCTCGGGAAGATGCCGAGCGCGTCGCGGGCGATCGCGCCGTAGTGGCGCGCCCGGGACACGGTATCGGCCAGCGCGTGGTGGCTCCTGAGTAGAGCGGCGGCGTGCTCGAGATCGCCCTCGCCCTGCTCGCAGCGCTCGAGCGTGCGGCGCCAGAAGCTGCGCTCCTCCTCGCTGCCGCGGCGGAACGCCAGCACCACGGGCAGCGTGATCTTGCCCTCGCGGAAATCGTCGCCGATGGTCTTGCCGAGTGTCACCTGGCGCGCCGAGTAGTCGAGCGCGTCATCGACGAGCTGAAACGCGATGCCGAGGTTACGCCCGTAGCTTTCGAGCGCCTCCTCCTCGGCGGCCGGGCGCGCCGCGACCACCGCGCCGATCCGGCAGGCGGCCGAGAACAGCGCCGCCGTCTTGGCGGTGATGACATCGAGATAGGCGTCCTCGCTGGTCTCGGGGTTGTTCGTCGTGGCCAGCTGCAGCACCTCGCCCTCGGCGATGACGGCCGAGGCGTTGGCCAGGATATCGAGCACGCGCAGCGAGCCATCCTCGACCATGAGTTGGAAGGCGCGGCTGAACAGGAAGTCGCCGACCAGCACGCTCGGCTGGTTGCCCCACACCGCGTTCGCGGTCGAGATGCCGCGGCGGAGGTCGCTTTCATCGACCACATCGTCATGCAGCAGCGTCGCGGTGTGGATGAACTCGACGCAGGCTGCGAGCTTGATGTGCCGCCCGCCGTGATAGCCGCAGAGATGCGCCCCCGCCAGCGTCAACATCGGCCGCAGCCGCTTGCCGCCGGCCGCGATGATGTGTCCGGCGAGCTCGGGGATGAGCGGCACCCGGCTCTGCATGCGCAAGAGGATGAGGCGGTTTACCTCGTGGAGGTCGTCGGAGACCAATGCTTGCAGGGGCTCGAGCGATTTCGCTGCCGCTCTTTCGTCGTCGAGCGGGACGATGACGGCCACGCGCAGCCCCTTTGGTTGACGCCCCCGGAACGCGGCGCGAGCATAGAAGCCTCCGGGCTGGTCAAGCAAGGCCCGGCGCTGCGGCGGGAGGGGATGTGGTCGAGTTGTTGCGCACCAACGATGCGGTGCTGCTGTCGTGGTCGCTGGCGCTCCTGCGCGATGGCGGCATCGAGGGCGTCGTGCTCGACACCCATGCCAGCATCGCCGATGGCAGCCTCGGCATCCTGCCCCGCCGGCTGATGGTGCGCACCGCGGACTCGGCGGCGGCGCGCCGAATCCTCGACGAAGCCGGGGTTGCGCGCCCGCGATGACGGTCTCCAAACGACCGGTCGGGGCCACCTATGCCATTCTCGGCGGCCGGGTCCGGCTGCTCGATGGCGCCGAGCGCTCGGGCCTCGATCCGGTTCTGCTCGCCGCCGCCGTACCGGCCGAGCCGGGCGAGACCGCGCTCGAGATCGGTAGCGGCGCGGGGCCGGCCGCCCTCTGCCTGCTCGCGCGCGTGCCGAGCTGCCGGGTTACCGGCATCGAGGTGCAGGCCGGCTCGGTCAGCGCCGCGCGGCGCAACGCGGTGCTCAACGGCCTCGATGATCGAGCCTCCTTCGTCGTGGGCGACATCACTGCGGCCGATCCGCTCGCCGGCCTTCGCTTCGATCACAGTTTCGCCAATCCACCCTATTTCGCCACCGGTCAGACCAGCTTCCCGGCCACGGCGGCGCGCCGCCTGAGCCGGCACGCTCCGCCCGATCTGATGCCGGCGTGGCTCGACTACATGGCCACGCACACCCGGCGCGGCGGCAGCATCACGCTGATCCAGCGCAGCGAACGCCTTCCCGGGCTCTTGGCGCTGCTGGCCGGCGTAGGCGCCACCGCACTCTTGCCGCTGTGGCCGGGGCGGGAGCGGGCCGCAAAACTCTGTCTCGTGCAAACCCGGGTCGGCGAGCACGGCGCGTTCCACATGCTGCCGGGGCTCACGCTGCATGCCAATGGTGGCTACACCGCCGCCGCCGAAGCGATCCTGCGGGACGCCGCGGGGCTGCGCCTCTAGCGGGCACGCTTCTGGCCGGCGCACCGGCGGTTGCCAGGGCACGCGCGGGCGCCTATGTCAGGGGCCATGGTCGCACTCAGCGATATCATGCCGATGTTGGGCGGCCCGCGGCCCGTGGTGGCGGTCGTCCGGCTGGCCGGCGTGATCGGCCTGCCAGGGCGGTTTCGCCAATCCCTCAGCATGGCGGCTCTCGCCGGCCCGCTCGAGCGCGCCTTCCGGCTGCGCCACCTCCGGGCGGTGGCCCTCGTGATCAACTCGCCGGGCGGCTCGGCGGTGCAATCCGCGCTCATCCATCGACGCATTCGCGCGCTGGCGAGCGAGCGCAAGGTCCCGGTGATCGCCTTCGCCGAAGACGTCGCGGCCTCGGGCGGCTATTGGCTGGCCTGCGCTGCCGATGAGATCTACGCCGATGACAGCTCGATCATCGGCTCGATCGGGGTCATCTCCTCGGGGTTCGGCTTCGTCGGTCTGCTCGAGAAACTCGGCATCGAGCGGCGCGTCCACGCGCGCGGCGACAAGAAGTCGATTCTCGATCCGTTCCGTCCGGAGCGCGCGGAGGACGTGGACCGGTTGGATGCGTTGCAGCGCGAGGTGCACCAGCGCTTCCAGGCCCTCGTCCGCGAGCGCCGCGGCAGCCGCCTCAAGGCGACCGAGGAGGAGCTGTTCTCGGGCGAATTCTGGACCGGCGCCGGCGCGCTCGCCCGCGGCCTGGTCGATGGTATCGGCGACCTCCGCAGCGTCATGCGCGCCCGCTTTGGCGAAGAGGTTCGGCTGCGGCCGGTGACTGGCGATCGCCCATGGCTGTTCCGCCGCATCGGCCTGACGGCGGCGCCGGACCTCGTCGGTGAGCTGCTCGGCGCCATCGAAGCACGGGCGTTGTGGTCGCGCTTCGGGCTGTGACCTGACGGGCGACGCTTGACGGCCTGGCCGCGGCCGGCCTAAGCAGACCAATGGCCGGCGTCCTCAAGATCGTGCTGCTCGTCGTCGCGCTGGGCGCCGTTCTGCTCGTCATCCGCGCCATCGGCCGGCGTGGCAGCGCGGCGGTCTCGCCGCCCGCACCGCAGCGTTCGCGCAAGGGGGCCGAAGGCGAGCGCGCCGTCGAGAACATGCGCGAGTGCCCGGTCTGCCACACCTTCGTCACTGGCAAGCAGACGTGTGGCCGCGCCGACTGCCCGCTGTGAGCGTGGCCATGGCGCCGGCCGCCGCGTTTCAAGACCTGATCCTCACGCTGCAGCGATTCTGGGCCGAGCAGGGCTGCATCATCCTGCAGCCTTACGACATGGAGTTGGGAGCCGGCACGTTCCACCCCGCGACGGCGCTCCGCGCCCTTGGACCAGAGCCATGGCGGACCGCCTACGTCCAGCCCTCGCGCCGGCCGGCCGACGGCCGTTACGGCGAGAACCCGAACCGGCTGCAGCACTACTATCAGTTCCAGGTCATCCTCAAGCCATCGCCCGACGACATCCAGGACACCTACCTTACGAGCCTCGGCGCCATCGGCATCGATACGACGCTGCACGATGTGCGCTTCGTCGAGGACGACTGGGAGAGCCCCACCCTCGGCGCGTGGGGGCTCGGCTGGGAAGTGTGGTGTGATGGCATGGAGGTCAGCCAGTTCACCTATTTCCAACAGGTCGGCGGCATCGACTGCGAGGTCGTCTCGGGCGAGATCACCTATGGCCTCGAGCGTCTCGCCATGTTCGTGCAGAACATCGACAACGTTTTCGATCTGGCGTGGAACGCACCGCGCGAGGGCCAGCCGCGCTTCACCTATGGCGATGTGTTCCTGCGGGCCGAGCGCGAGTTCTCGGCCTACAATTTCGAGCGCGCCGACGCCGCGACCCTGTTCCGCCACTTCGCCGATGCGGAGGCCGAGTGCGGCCGGCTGATCGCGGCGCGCCTTGCGTTGCCGGCATATGATCAGTGCATGAAGGCGAGCCACACCTTCAATCTGCTCGACGCCCGCGGCGTGATCAGCGTCACCGAGCGCGCGGCCTATGTCGGCCGGGTCCGGGCCTTGGCCAAGGCGTGCTGCGAGACCTGGCTGAGCGGCCGCGCGTGAGCCCCGACATCGGATAATGCCAGAACTGCTGCTAGAGCTGCTGTCGGAGGAGATGCCGGCGAGCCTGCAGGCACGCGTCGCCGATGAGCTCAAGGGTCGCATCACCGAGGCACTGGGCAACGCCAAGTTGAGCTTCAGCGCAGCCCGCGCGTACTCGACGCCCAGGCGGCTTACGCTGGTGGTCGAGGGCCTGCCCGCGACCCAGCCCGATGTGCGCGAGGAGCGCAAGGGGCCGCGGGTCGGCGGTCCGGAAAGCGCCGTGCTCGGGTTCTGTCGGGCCTCCGGCATAGCGCGCGATGCATTGGAGCAGCGCGACACCGACAGGGGCTGCTTCTACTTCGCGGTCAAGATGCGCGCCGGGCGCCCGACCGCGGAGGTCCTTGGCGAGATCGTTCCGCAATCCGTGGCCGCGCTGTCGTGGCCCAAGTCGATGCGCTGGGGCCAGGGCACGCTCCGCTGGGTGCGGCCGCTGCGCCGCATCGTGTGCCTGTTCGCGGCCGACATGGTGCCGCTCTCGCTCGACGGATTGGGTGGCGCCAACGCAACGGTGGGCCATCGCTCGGCCGGCGCGACGCTGCTCGTCGTCCGCGACTTCGCCGACTACGAGGCAAAGCTGCGCAGTGCCAAGGTGATGCTCGATCCGGCAGAGCGCCGCGCACATATCGTTGCCGAAACCGAGCGCCACGCCGGCGCGGCGGGCCTCCGCCTGCGCTCCGATCCGGCCCTCATCGACGAGCTTGTCGGGCTGGTCGAGTGGCCGGTCGTGCTGATGGGCCGGATCGAGGACCACTTCCTCGCGCTGCCTGAGGAGGTGCTGGTCGCGGCGATGCGGAGCCATCAGCGCTACCTCGCGCTCGAGCACCACGACGGCCGGCTGGCACCGCGTTTCCTGGTCGCTGCCAACCTCGCAGCACCCGACGGCGGCGCGGCCATCATCGCCGGCAACGAGCGGGTGCTGCGCGCCCGGCTCGCGGATGCCGCGTTCTTCTGGGAGCAGGATCGCAAGCAGCCGCTCGCCGACCGCGTGCCCAGGCTCGCCGAGATCGTGTTCCACGCCAAGCTAGGCACCGTCGCAGCCAAGGTCGACCGCATCGAGGCGCTGGCCGGCGGGATCGCGGCCCACGTGCCCGGGGCCAGTCGCGACCGCGTGCGCTCGGCGGCGCGGCTGTGCAAGGCCGATCTCGTCACCGGCATGGTCGGGGAGTTCCCCGAGTTGCAGGGCATCATGGGGCGCTACTACGCGCGCCACGACGGCGAGCACGATGAGGTCGCGACGGCCATCGCCGAGCACTACGCGCCGCAGGGTCCGAACGACCGCTGCCCAAGCGCACCGGTGAGCGTCGCGCTCGCGCTCGCCGACAAGCTCGACACGCTGGTCGGCTTCTTCGCGATCGGCGAGCCGCCGACCGGATCGCGCGATCCCTTCGCGCTGCGCCGCGCCGCGCTCGGGCTCATCCGCCTCGTGCTCGAGAACGGCATCCGCCTGCCCCTGCGCGAGCGTATCCGCGAGGCCTGGCATCTCCTCGCCGAGCACCTCCACCACGGGATCCAGGGCGATGCGCCCGATCCCGAACAGCTCGCGGCGCAGTTGCTGGAGTTCTTCGCCGACCGGCTCAAGGTGCATCTGCGCGAGAAAGGGTTGCGCCACGACCTCATCGGCGCCGTATTCGCCCTGCACGACGAGGACGACATCGTGCGGCTCATGGCGCGGGTCGAGGCGCTCAGCGATTTCCTCGCCAGCGAAGACGGGGCGAACCTGCTCACAGCCTTCCGCCGCGCCAACAACATCGTCGCCATCGAAGAGCGCAGGGACCGCGTCAGCTATCGCGGCGACGCGCTGGCGACCGGCCTATTCCGAGAGCCCGATGAAGCCCGCCTGCACGCGGCGCTCGCCACCGTGGGCGCGGCCGTGACCACGGCGCTGGCGGCGGAGGACTTCGCTGGTGCAGGGCGCGCCTTCGCGCGGCTCAGGCCCGCGGTGGATGCATTCTTCGACCACGTCACCGTGAACAGCGAGGACGCGGCGCTGCGCGCCAATCGGCTGCGCCTGCTCGATCTGGTCCGGCGACAGTTCGCGCTTCTGGGTGACTTCGCGCTCATCAAAGGCTAAAGCTTCTTAACCAAGCTGCGACATGCTCGCTTTACCCGGCCGGGCGCCGGGTCTTCCATGGCGGCGGGAGC
>VGEJ01000124.1 GCA_016869335.1 Alphaproteobacteria bacterium
CTAGTGGTCTGATAGAGGTTGATGATTTCCATGCTGGCCTGGACCTGCGAGTCTGGGCGCATGAGGGGAGGCGTTGAGGTCCGGCTTCGGCCGGGCGACCGGGAGCGGCTCGACGGTGTAGTCTCGGACCGCAAGAGCCCGCAGCACCACGTCTGGCGCGCGCGCATTGTGCTGATGTTCGCCGAGGGCGTGGGGACGATGGCAATCCGCGCTGCCAGGGGGAAGGGCAAACCCACGATCTGGCGTTGGCAGGCGCGCTACATGCTGGACGGCGCCGACGGGCTGTTCCGGGACTCCCCGCGGGGCCGTGCCTTCGCCGCCGCCTCGCCCGCGCAGATCGCCGCGGTGGTCGAGCGCACACTGCACGAAGACCCGCCTGCGGCGACGCACTGGACGCTGCGCTCCATGGCCAAGGCGAGCGGCCTGGCGCCGTCCACGATCCACCGCATCTGGCGCGAGCACGGCCTGAAGCCGCACCGGGTCGAGACCTTCAAACTCTCCACCGATCCGAAGTTCGTCGAGAAGGTTCGCGACATCGTCGGCCTCTACGTGAACCCGCCCGAACACACCCTCGTGCTGTCCGTGGATGAGAAGAGCCAGATCCAGGCGCTTGACCGCACCCAGCCGGGGCTGGCGATGAAGCGCGGCCGGGGTGCCACCATGACGCACGCCTACAAGCGCCATGGCACCACGACGCTGTTCGCCGCCCTCGACGTGAAGGCGGGCACAATCATCAGCCAGCGCATGCTCCGCCACCGCGCCGCCGAGTTCATCCGCTTCCTGCGGCTGATCGACAAGCAGACCCCGGCCGCGCTCGACCCGCACCTGATCCTCGACAACTATGCCGCCCACAAGACCGCGGCCGTGAAGCGCTGGCTGGCCAGGCAACCGCGCTTCCATGTCCACCTCACGCCGACCTCGGCTTCCTGGATCAACGCCGTCGAGGGTTTGTTCGCCACGCTGACGACGCGGCGGCTGAAGCGCGGCGTCTTCCGCTCCGTCATCGAACTGAACCAGGCCATCCGCGCCTACCTCGACACCCACACCGCCGACCCGAAGCCCTTCCGCTGGACCGCGCCCGCAGACACCATCATCGGTAAGCACCAGCGCGGGAAACGTCTCCTGGAATCACTCCACTAGCATGAAGTCGCCGTGCATGGCGTTCTTGATATCGCCATCGACGAGATTGATCCAGGTGACGGCGCTCTTCTGGGTGTTCTCGAGCTTGATCACCGCCCCCTCGTCCTCGAACATCTTCTCGACGGTGACGTCAGCAA
The DNA here is from genome assembly GCA_016869335.1 of Alphaproteobacteria bacterium. Taxonomy (GTDB): domain Bacteria; phylum Pseudomonadota; class Alphaproteobacteria; order VGEJ01; family VGEJ01; genus VGEJ01. The sequence continues at coordinate 1,278 of VGEJ01000124.1, forward strand.
CGACGGTGACGATCTTGAGGTTGACGGCCCCCTCCATGGCCTTGACGAGCTTGCTCAGGGTTTCCGAGGCCATGCCTGCCCTCCCGCGTTATTGGAGCCGGAACCGTATCAGGCTCGCACCGGCCGCGGAACCGTGAGGACTAGTGGCCGCCTGCGTGGCCGCAGCTCACGGCAGGTCGATGACGATGCTGCTGAATGGCCCGAGCGCCGCGCGTGCGCCGGGCGGCACCACGCAGGTCGCGTCGTACTCTTCCACGATGCAGGGGCCGGCGCGGCCACCGGTGAGCGCGGCGCGACCGATGATCGCGGTGTCTAGCCAGCCGCGATCCGGACCGAAGTAGGCCCGGCGAACAGACTCGTGGACGGTGGCGCTGGCGGGGGGGGCGGGCCATCCGATGTCGTCCTCGGGCAGGGCGTGCGCGCTTGCCCGGATCGTCACCAGTTCGACCGGCTCCTCGGGGCCGGCCCGGTGGCCGTAGACGCGGGTGTGCTCGGCGCCAAAGGCCTCGGCGAGCACCGCCAGGGCGGGGCGATCGAGCGGCCCCGGCGGGACCGGCACGGTGAGCTCGTGGGTCTGGCCCTGGTAGTGGAGGCTGGCCGTGCGCACGATCCGCCGGCGCGCCTCCGGCACGCCGTCTTCCTCGAGCTGCGCCCGACCCGCCGCCGCCAGCTCCTCCCACGCCGTTTCGATCTCGGCCGGCTCGGCCTGGGCCAGGACACGGCGGAAGGTGCGCGCGTAGTCGTGCTGGAGGTCGGTGAGCAAGAGGCCGAACGAAGAGAACAGCCCTGCCGCCGGCGGTACCACGGTCCGGCGCATGCCGAGCTCGGCCGCGACCGCCGCTGCGAACACGGGCCCATTGCCGCCGAAGGCGAACAGCACGAAGGTGCGCGCGTCGCGGCCGCGCTCCACCGAGACGGCACGGATCGCCCGGATCATGGTCGCAGCCGCGATCTGCATCGTGCCGTAGGCGGCGGCTTCGGGCGCGAGTCCGAGGGGCCCCCCGATCCGCCGGGTGAAGCCCGCCATCGCGGCGGTGGGATCGAGCCGGACGGCGCCCCCGGCCAGCGCGTGCGGGTTGATGTAGCCGAGGAGGAGGGCCGCATCCGTCACCGTCGGCTCGGTGCCGCCGCGCGCGTAGCACAGCGGCCCGGGGTCGGCGCCCATGCTGTGCGGCCCGACGCGGAGCGCGCCGCCGGGATCGATCCACACGACCGAGCCGCCGCCGGCGCCGACCTCGGCGATATCGATAGCGGGCATACGGACGAGGTAGCCTGCACCCGTGAGCAGCCGCGAGCCCGCCACGATCCCCGCGCCGACCTGGAACTCCTCCGCCCGCAACACCTCGCCGTCCTCGATCAGCGATGCCTTGGCCGTCGTGCCGCCCATGTCGAAGGTGACGAGATCGGCAAGGCCGCTCGCCCGGCCGAAGCGCTGAGCGCCGGCCACACCCGCGGCGGGTCCCGACTCGATGATCGTCACCGGCTTGCGTCGCGCCGCGGCCGCCGTGGTCAGGCCGCCGTTCGACTGGATCAGGAGGAGCGGCGCCGCCACGCCCGCGCCCGCGAGCCCGGTCTCGAGATCGGCGATGTAACGCGCCACGACCGGCAGGAGACAGGCGTTGACTACGGTGGTGGCGGTGCGCTCGTACTCTTTGATCTCGGGCAGCACATCGTAGCTGATCGAGCAGGGCAAGTCGGGCGCCATGGCGGCGACGATCTCCTGGATCAGCCGCTCATGCGCCGGGTTGGCGAATGCGTTGATGAGCGAGACGGCGAGCGCCTCAATGCCTTCGGCAAGGAGCGCTCTGACCGCGGGCTCGGCAGCGGCGCGCGCGAGCGGCGTTCGTACGGTGCCATCGACCGCGATGCGCTCGGGCACCGTCAAGCGGAGGCAGCGCTCGATCAGCGGCGGCGGCTTCTCCCAGGTCAGATCGTAGAGCCTGGGCATCCTGAGGTTGCGGATCTCGAGGATGTCGCGAAAGCCCTCGGTGGCGATCAAACCCGTGCGAGCGACCTTGCGCTCGAGGATCGCGTTCGACGCCACGGTCGTGCCGTGGCGGACCTCGGCCAGCGCCGCCGCCGGCAGCGCTGCCTCGGCAAGCAGCTCGGCGAGGCCGGAAAGGATCGCCCGGCCGTAGTTGGGTACCGAGGAAGGGACCTTGCGGATCAGCACCCGACCGGCGCCGGTGCGCAATACCAGATCGGTGAACGTGCCGCCGATGTCGATGCCGATGCCCGTCCTCACGACTGCGTGTGCTCCCCCTCTGGCTCGTGCCACGAAACGGTGGGGAGTGGCTCGCGGCGGCGGGAGCGGAGCTGAGCGCGCAGAGTCGCGGTGGCCGCCTCATCGGCCGCGGTCCCGGCGGCGTCGAGAACGACGCCATGGGCGCGCCGCGCCAGCGCCGCGCTGATCATGCCGTTGCGCACATCGCGTGCCACCTGTGCCGGCGCGCGCTCGAGCGGATCGCCCCAGCCGCCGGCGCCCGCGACCTCGTGGCGAAAGACATCGCCTCGGCGGATCGTCATGGTGACCTTGGATGGCAGGCACCGGCCGCCATCCGCGCCGTTGGGATTGAGATGGTTGGCCGAGGGCTGGCCCGGCCATCCGCCGTAAAGGCCGTAAGGGCGGATACGCTGGCGGTCGGCCCGCACCTGCAGCACGCCCTCCTCGGCAAGGAAGCGATAGTCGCGCCGGTAGGGCGTGCCGCCGCGGAACTTGCCGGGGCCAGAGCGGTCAGGGACGAACTCGTAGGCCAGGATTTCGAGCGGGTGCTCGGCCTCGGTCACCTCGACCGACTGCGAGGCCATGTTGGCGAAGATGTTGGCGTTGCCATCGAGCCCGTCGGCCCACGGTCGCCCGCCCCACGTGCCGCAGGTGAAATCGACGTAGATGAACGGGCTGCGGTCGGGGTGATAGCCGCCGATCGAGACCCCGGTATTGCCGCCGTCGGAGGCGGCGAAGACGCGGTCCGGCACGAGCTGCGCCAGCGCGCCGAAACAACAGTCGACCATGCGGAACCCGGTCAGCCCGCGCGCGGCACAGGCCGCGGGCAGCACGGCGTTCGCGATGGTCCCGAACGGCGCGCTCACCTGTATGGCGCGAAACACCCCCTCGTTGTTGGGGATGCCCGGCGGCAGCACCGAGCGCACCGCGGTGTAGGTCGCTGCCTTGGTCCACGACAGCGTACTGTTGATTGCGCCCTTGACCTGGGGTGCCGAGCCGCTCCAGTCAGCGGTCAATCCATCGCCCCGCTTGCGCAGAGTGACGAATAGGCGGATCGGGCGGTCGCGGTCGATGCCGTCGTCGTCGATCCAGTCCTCGAAGCTGACTTCGCCATCGGGAAGCGCCCGCAGCGCCGCCCGCGTCAGTTGCTCGGCGTAGTCGATGACGCCCGCCATCGCGGCCACGACCCACGCCGGCCCGTGACGGGCAATGAGTGCGGCGAACTGGCGCTCGGCGATGTGGCAGGCGGCGAGCTGCGCCCGCAGATCGCCCTGCACGCGCACGGGCAGGCGCACGTTCTTGTCGATCAACGCCAGCAGCGTGTCGTTGCGCAGACCGCGGTCATAGAGCTTGAGCGGCGGAATGCGCAGCCCCTCCTGGTAGATCTCGGTCGAATCGGACGCGTTGGAGCCGGCCACCCGCCCGCCCACATCGGTGTGATGGCAGACTGTGGCGGCGAAAGCGACACGGCGGCCTTCGGCGAACAGAGGCTTGAAGATGAAGATGTCCGGAAGGTGCATGCCGCCGTCGAACGGATCGTTCATGATGATCACATCCCCGGCCGCAAGGCTCTCGCCGAACCGGCGCACCACGGTCTCGAGCGCGGTCGGGATCGATCCGAGATGACCGGGCAGCGTCAGGCCTTGGGCCACGAGCCGGCCCTCGGAATCGGCGAGCGCCGTCGAGAAGTCCATGTTGTCCTTGAGCACACCGGAGTAGGTGGTGCGGACCAGGGTCAATGCCATCTCGTCGGCGATCGCGAACACCGCGTGCCGGAACAACTCTAGCGCGATCGGATCGACGGACACCCTTCCCTCCGGCGTCATGGAGCGCCAGCTTAAATCAGGACACGATGGGCGCCCAGCCCTTGAGTTGGCACGCCGCTCACGACACGATGAGCGCATGGCTAGGGGAGGACGCGATGCCTGACAAAGTGGGATTGATCGGTGCCGGTCTGATCGGGCGCGGATGGGCGATCGTGTTTGCCCGTGCGGGCTACGAGGTTGCGCTGTTCGATGCCCGCGCCGAGTCGGTGCGCGAGGCGCTCGACTGGGTGAGCCCCGCGCTGGCCGACATGCAGAACGCGGGTCTCATCGAGCACGCCCGGCCAATCGAGGTGCGCATCCGCGGCTCGGCGAGCCTGGCCGAGGCGGTGGCCGGCGCGGTCTATGTCCAGGAGAGCGTGACCGAGGATCGGGCGGTCAAGAACGCTACGTTCCAGGCGATGGCCCGCGTGGCGGCGCCGGAAGCGGTGCTCGCCTCCTCGTGCGCCTCGATCCCGCCGTCGAGCTTCCTTGCCGATGTGCCCGGGCGCGAGCGCTGCCTCATCGCCCATCCGTGCAACCCGCCGCACCTGATTCCGGTGGTCGAAGTGGTGACGACACCCTGGACGAGCGAGCGCACGCTCACCCGCGGGTGGACGATGCTGGAGCAGATCGGGCAGGTCCCGGTGCGGATCAACAAGGAGATCACCGGTTTTGCCCTCAACCGCCTGCAGGCCGCGGTGATCGGCGAGGCGATGAACCTGGTCGCCGAGGGCGTGATCTCGCCGCGCGACCTCGATCGCTGCATGAAGAACGGTCTCGGCCTGCGCTGGTCGTTCATGGGTCCGTTCGAAACGATGGACCTCAACGCGCCCGGCGGTTTCCTCGATTATGCCTCGAAGTTCGGTGAGGCATACCAGAACATGACCCGCGACCTCCACGTCAAACGGCCATGGAAGCAGCGTGCACTCCGCGCGATCGCGACGTGGCGGCGCGGGGAGGTTCCAGCCGAGCACCTCGGCGAGCGCCGGGCGTGGCGCGATCGTAATCTGATGACCGTCGGGCGGCTGTTGCGCGGGGGACGCCACCCCTGAGCGCGTGGCGCGCGCGGCCGCCCCGCGGCGTCAGAAGACCCATAGCGCGCCGACCACGACCACGTAGACGCCGATCAGCGCCAAGAGGACGTTGGCGATGAGACTGACCTCGCGGCGCAACCGGCCCATGCGCCCCGCGAACAGCAGTTTGAACAGCAGCACCAGGGCGAAGACGACGCTCAGCACCTTGAGGATCATGGCTGCACGCTAGACCGCGGCGCGCGGCGGCGCTACCGCCCCGGCGACGCGGGACCGCCGCGTCGCCGTCACGATCTGCTAGTATCCGGGCCGCGTGCGTCGTGTGGGGAGGCCGGAATGCGCTGGGAACGGGTGGTCACGGTCATTCACGCCCATGCCGAGGGCGAGGTCGGCCGCGTCATTACCGGTGGCGTCATCGACGTCCCCGGCAAGACCATGTTCGAGAAGAAGAGCTGGCTCGAACGGGAGGGCGATGGCTTGCGCCGTATGGTGCTGTTCGAGCCACGCGGTTCGGCCGCCATGTCGGTCAACCTGGTGCTGCCGCCTACGACGCCCAAGGCCGATGCCGGCTTCATCGTCATGGAATCGACCGACTACCCGCCGATGTCGGGCTCGAACGCGATGTGCGTGACGACGGTGCTGCTCGAGACCGGCATGCTGCCGATGCGCGAGCCCGAGACCAGGGTGGTACTCGACACGCCGGCCGGGCTGGTGACCGCGGTCGCGACCTGCCGTAACGGTCGGTGCGAGCGCGTGGCGCTCGACAGCGTGCCTGCCTTCGTCGCTCACCGCGACCAGCCGATCGAGGTCGAGGGCATCGGCACGGTGACCGCCGCCGTCGCCTATGGCGGCGCGTTCTTCGCATTGGTCGATGCCACCAAGCTCGGCTTCGCGATCGAGCCGAGCGAAGCGCGCGAGATTGTGGCGATGGGCCGCAAGATCACGGCCGCGGCCAACGCCCAGCTCACGGTACGGCATCCCGACAACCCCAAGATCAACCGCATCGCCTTCACCCACTTCGGCGGACCGCCGCGGGGCAAGCAGAAGCGCCGCCGCTCCACGGTCGTGATCGAACCCGGTCGCCTCGATCGCTCG
>VGEJ01000125.1 GCA_016869335.1 Alphaproteobacteria bacterium
GGACCAGGGAGCGCGAGAATGGCCAAATCGTGCGGTGCAACGCAGCCTGGAGCGGATAGATTTTCCTATCCGTCACGTGTCAACAGGGTGTATAGTGCCCGCGCATGCGTCGCCTGGAGGGGCCGGTCATGAAGCGCTTCGTCGTCGCGATGGTCAAGCACGAGACCAACACCTTCTCGCCCGTGCCCACGCCGCTGGCCGCGTTCGGCCGTTATGCGGGTGGCGCCGGCAAACCCGGCCCGGCCTACGGCGCTGCGGCCATCGCTGCGTATCGCGGCACCGCCACCCCCGCGGGTGCCTACATCGACCTGGCCGAGCGCGCCGGTGCCGAGCTCGCCTTCCCGATCGCGGCCAACGCCACCCCCGGCGGGTGCCCGGAAGACGCGCTGATCGAACACGCCGCCCAGTGCATCGTCGAAGAGCTGCGCAAGGGCTGCGACGCGCTTTTCCTCGACTTGCACGGCGGCATGGCAACCCCCGGCTACGACGACCCGGAAGGCGAGCTGCTGGCGCGCATCCGCAAGGCTGCACCGGGGTTGCCGATCGCGGTGGCCTTCGACTTCCACACCAACCTGTCGCAGCTGACGATCGACAACGCCACCGTCATCACGGCGTACCGCACCTACCCGCACGTCGACATGTACCAGACCGGCGAGCGCGCCGGGCGCACGCTGATGCGTGCGCTCGCCGGCGAGATCGAGCCGCGCCTGTTGTGGCACTCGCTGCCGATCCTCTCGCACCTGAACCGCCAGACGCCTTCGCGCCAGCCGATGAAGGACATCATGGACCGCGCCATCGCCGCCGAGGCCGCGGGCACCGTGCTCAACGCTTCGGTGCTCGGCTGTTTTCCGCTGGCAGACATCCCCTTTGTCGGGATGCACGGCATCGTCGTCGTCGACGCCCGGCGCGACCGCGGCGAAGGCCAGCGCCTGCTGCACGAGCTGATGTCGATGGCCTGGCAGCGGCGCGCCGATTTCGTCTTCGAGGTCGAGCCGGTCGAGCGCTCGATCGCCCATGCGCGCTCGCTCGGCGAAGGGCCGGTGCTGCTGGCCGACCATGGCGACGTCGCCGGCTCCGGCGGCTCGACCGACGTGATGGCGGTGCTGGCCGAGGCGCTGCGCCAGAAGCTCACCGACATGTGCGTGGGCCCGATCTGGGATCCGGCGGCGGTCGCGACGATGATCGCCGCCGGCGTCGGCGCCCGCGTCGAGCTGGCGCTGGGCGGGCGCACCGACGCGCCGGCGATCGGCCTCGTCGGCGCGCCCTTGCCGCTCGCGGGCACGGTGCGGCGCATCACCGACGGGCGGTTCACGGTCACCGCACCCATGTCCACCGGCACCAGCCAACACCTGGGCCGCTGCGCGGTGCTGGACATCGGCCAAGGCAACGAAATCGTGATCAGCAGCGAGCGCCACGAGCCTTTCGACACCGGCTGCTTCACGCACGCCGGCATCGACCCGGCGCGCAAGCGCTTCATCCTCATCAAGTCGCGCCAGCATTTCCGCGCCGGCTTCGAGCCGATCATCCGCCACGTGGTCATGGTCTCCGGCCCGGGCATCACCACCTCGGACTATTCGCAGTACCCGTGGAAGCGGGTGCGCCGGCCGATCTATCCGCTGGACCCGGACACGCCCTCGAACCTGCCTGCGTTGCCCTGACCCAGTACCCAGCTGCCCAGCTAGAACAGGTAAAGCCCCGACTTCACGATTCGAAGCACAGCCCTGACGATTGCCCCAAGCGCTGCGGGTCTCGCCCCGCGACCGACCACCCCAACCGCCAGACCAGGAGTACGAGATGAATCGATCATGGTTTTCGATGGCCCGCAGCGCGGCGCACTGGCTCACGCTGCCGCTGCTGGCGCTGGCCCTGGTGACGAGCGCCACCGCACAGCCGCAGCGCGGCGGCATCATCAAGATCGCCTCCGATGCGCCGCCGGTGGGCCTGGATCCGCACATCGCCATCCCCTACTCGTCGCTGGCCGCCTACGAGCATGTCTACGAGACGCTGGTGCGCTTCAACGCCAAGATGGAGATCGAGCCGGCGCTCGCGGTCTCTTACGAGCAGCCCGATGACCTGACCTACATCTTCAAGCTGCGCCGCGGCGTCAAGTTCCACGACGGCGAGGTCATGACCGCGCAGACGGTCAAGTTCAACTTCGATCGCATCCTCGATCCGGCCACCGCTTCGCCGCGCGCGTCACTCTTCAAGCAGATCAAGGAGGTGGTGGCCGTCGATCCGCTCACCGTGCGCTTCACGATGAAGACGCCGTTCCCGGCCTTCCTGAAGCTGATCGCCACCTCCAACTACGCGGGGATCGTCTCGCCCAAGGCGGTGGCCGGGGGCGAGATCCAGACCAAGCCGGTCGGCACCGGCCCGTTCCGCTTCACGCGTTACGAGACCGGCGTGCGCATCGTCTACACGCGCTTCGAGGACTACTGGGACACCGGCAAGCCCTATGTCGACGGGCTGGAGTTCACCTTCACGCGCGACGAGACCACCCGCATCGCGGCGCTGCGCCGCGGCACCTCCCACATCGGCTGGGTGCGCGAGCCGCGCCTGGCGCAACTCGTGGAGCGCGAAAAGCACCTCGTCATCCAGCAGTCGGCGCCGATCCGACACCAGCGCCTGTTCCTGCGCACCGACCAGCCGCCGTTCAACAACGTGCTGGTGCGCCAGGCGCTCTCGGCCGCGACCGACCGCAACGAGATCATCAAGACCGTGCTGCTGGGCTTCGGCACGCTCAGCGCCTCGGTGCCGCCGGGCCAGCCGCCTTACGCGGTGCCGGTGAACGAGGTGATGAACCTGCCGTACCAGAAGTACGACCCGGAGCTGGCCAAGAAGCTGCTCGCGCAGGCGGGCCTGCCCAACGGCTTCGAGTTCACGTTCCTCACCTCGCCGCAAGGCTTCGACTACGTCACCACCGCCGAGATCCTGCAGAACCAGTGGGCGCGGGTGGGCATCAAGATGAACATCCAGTCGGTCGACTGGAGTGCGGCGATGCAGCGCTGGCGCGGCAAGGATTTCACCGCCTTCCTGATCGCGAGCGCCTGGGTGCCCGACCCGGACAACCAGGTGACGGAGATGTTCCACAGCCAGTCCACCGCCAACTACTACGGCCACAACGATCCCAAGCTCGACAAGATGCTCGACGCGCAGCGCGTGATGGTGCGGCTCGAAGACCGAGCCAAGGCCTGGCGCGAGATCCAGCGCTACGTGGCCGAAACGGCGCCGGCGCTGTTCCTGTACGCGATGTCGCCGCGCTACGAGGCGGTGGACCGCTCGATCGAGGGCTACAAGTTCATGGCCAACGCCTCACGCACCTATCTGCGCGAGGCTTGGATCAAGAAGTAGTCGCTTCGCGCGTCACCGCACCACCGGCACCACCCGCGCCACCCTCACCACCTGCAACGGGAGGCACCAGCCTTGCTGCGCTACATCCTGCTGCGCCTGCTGGGCCTGGTGCCCGTGCTGTTCGGCGTCTCGGTGCTGGTGTTCGTCGCCATCTGGGTGATCCCGGGCGACATCGTCGACATCATGATGGGCGACGAGGTGGCGCAGTCCGAGAAGGCGATGCAGCGGCTGCGCGCGCAGCTCAACCTCGATCAGCCGATCTGGATGCGCTACCTGCTGTGGGTGGGCAACGCGCTGCGCGGCGACCTGGGCGTGTCGATGATCTCGGGCGAGCCGGTGCTCGACCAGATCCTCGAGCGCGCGCCGGTCAACCTGCAACTGGTGCTGATCGCGATGGTGTTCATCATCGTCATCGGCATCCCGCTGGGCACGCTGGCGGCGTACAAGCAGTTCACCTGGGTCGACAACTCGATCCGGGTCGGCGCGATCTTCGGCTACGTGATCCCGAACTTCTGGCTCGCCACGATCGCGGTGCTGATCGTCTCGCTGTACTTCCCGCGCGCGACGGTGCTCGACTACGTGCCTTTCAGCAAGGACCCGATCGCCAACATCAAGGGCCTCTTGATCCCGGGCTTCGTGCTGGCGCTGACGACGCTGAGCTACATCGTGCGGCTGACCCGATCGACGGTGCTCGACACTCTGCGCCTGGACTACGTGCGCACCGCCCGCGCCAAGGGGTTGGGCGAACGCGTCGTGATGAGCACCCATGTGCTGAAGAACTCGCTGATCCCGGTCGTCACGGTGCTCGGCATTCAGGTCGGCGTGCTGATCGGCGGGCTCGTGCTCACCGAGGAGGTGTTCATGCTGCCGGGCATCGGCCGCATGATCCTGCTGTCGATCGAAGCGCGCGACTTCATGGTGCTGGCCGGCGGCGTGCTCTTCCTCGGGGTCGTGTTCGTGCTCGTCAACCTCGTGATCGACATCCTTTACGCCTTCCTCGACCCGCGCATCACCTACTGACGGGTTAGTCAGGCAGCGCCCACCCCAACCCGCCATCCATGCCACCGCTCTTCGCCGCCCAGGAGCCCGCCGCGGCGGCCGCTGCGCCGTCCGGCACGAGCGCTGACGAGACGCTGTCGCCGACGCGCCTGGCCTGGCGCAGCTTCCGCCGCCGCAAGCTCGGCCTCGTCGGCACGGCGATGGTGCTGCTGCTGGTGCTGGTGGCGATCGGCGGCACGCTGATCACGCCCTACGACCCGAACGGGATGAACGCCAGCGTGTCGATGCACGCGCCGGGGCTCGCCCACCCCGCTGGCACCGACCGTTTCGGCCGCGACCAGCTCAGCCGCCTGATGGAAGGCACGCGGATCTCGATGCTGGTGTCGTTCGGCTCGGTGCTGCTGTCGTTGGCGATGGGCCTGCCGCTCGGGCTCATCGCCGGCTACTACGGCGGCCTCGTCAGCGCGGTGATCATGCGCACCGAGGACGTGGTGTTCGCGTTTCCGACCATCCTGCTGGCGCTGATGATCGTGGCCACGCTCGGGCCGAGCCTGATCAACCTGGTGCTGGCGATCGCGATCATCTTTCAGGCCAACGTCGCGCGCGTGGTGCGCGCTTCGGTGATGAGCGTCAAGGAGAAGGAGTTCGTCGAGGCAGCACGCGCGGTCGCCGCGCGCGACGCGGTCATCATGGCGCGCTTCATCCTGCCCAACGTGATGTCGCCGGTGATCGTGCAGGCCACCTTTCACCTCTCGCTGGCGATCTTCATCGAGGCGAGCCTGAGCTTCCTCGGGCTCGGCGCGCAGCCGCCCACGCCATCGTGGGGGCTGATGCTCAACGAGAGCCGCACCTTCATGGAGTTCGCGCCCTGGCTGACGGTGTTCCCGGGGCTCGCGATCATCTTCGCCGTGCTCGCGTTCAACCTGATGGGCGATGCGCTGCGCGACGCGCTCGATCCGCGCCTGAGCGAACGGTGAGCGAGAACCCGGTGCCCCCCGCCGCGGCAGCCGCGCCAGCCGAGTTACCGGTGCTGCGCATTCGCGATCTGCGCACGCACTTCTTCACCGGCCAGGGCGTGGTGAAGGCGGTCGACGGCGTGGATCTGGAGGTCCACAAGGGCGAGGTGCTGGGCATCGTCGGCGAATCGGGCTCGGGCAAGAGCGTCACAGCGCTGTCGATCATGCAGCTCGTCGCTTCGCCGCCCGGGCGCATCGTCTCGGGCCGCATCGAGCTCGACGGGCTGGACATGGTCAAGCTCGACGCCGCGGCGATGCGTCGCATCCGCGGCAAACGCATCTCGATGATCTTCCAGGACCCGCTGGCGAGCCTCAACCCGGTGCTGCGCATCGGCTTCCAGCTCGGTGAGGTGTTCCGCCACCACCTCGGCCTCGAGAAGCGGCAGGCGGTGACGGAGGCCGAACGCATGCTGCGCGCGATGGACATTCCGTCGCCGGCGACACGCGTGCGCAACTACCCGCACCAGCTCTCGGGCGGCATGCGGCAGCGCGCGATGATCGCGATGGCGTTGTCGTGCAAGCCCGAGCTCTTGATCGCCGACGAGCCGACCACGGCGCTGGACGTCACCGTCCAGGCCCAGGTGCTCAACCTGATGAAGCAGGTGTGCCGCGAGCACCGCACGGCGCTGGTGCTGATCACGCACGACATGGGCGTCATCGCCAACATGTGCGAGCGGGTCGCGGTGATGTATGCCGGCAAGGTGGTGGAGTACACCGACGTTCGCACGCTGTTCCGTCGCCCCGGCCACCCGTACGCCGCGGGCCTCTTGCGCTCGCTGCCGCGGCTGGGCGGCAACGCGCGCCGGCTGCAGTCGATCGAAGGCCAGCCGCCGCGCCTGACGCGCCTGCCGCCCGGCTGCGCCTATGCGCCGCGCTGCCCGCGCGCACAACCCCGCTGCCGCGAAGAGGCGCCCGAGCTCGTGCGGCTGCGGCCGGGGCAGGAGGTGCGCTGCCATTTTCCGCTGGAGGGTTCGCTCGAAGGTTCGCTCCAGGGTTCGCCCCAGGGTCCGCTTGAGGGCGCGTTAGAGGGCTCCTTGCATCGCCCCATCCCTGCGGCACTGCATGCTGCGCCGAACGCTGCGCCAGGGGCCGCACGATGAGCGCCTTCCTCGAAGTCGAGGACCTGCGCAAGCACTACCCGGTCGGGCGCGGCAGCCTGCTCAAGGCCGTGGACGGCATCAGCTTCGCATTGCAGCGCGGTGAGGTGCTGGGCCTGGTGGGCGAATCCGGCTGCGGCAAGTCCACCGTCGGGCGGCTCCTGCTGCGCCTGCTGCCTTCCACCTCGGGCAAGGTCCACTTCGACGGCGTGGACCTGATGGCGCTCGAGGGCGAGCCGATGCGGCGCATGCGCCGGCGCATGCAGATCGTGTTCCAGGATCCGTATTCGTCGCTCAACCCGCGCATGACCGTGGGCACGACGTTGGTCTTTCCGATGAAGGTGCAGGGCATGCACCGCGGCCAGGAGGACGAGCGTGCGGCGCAGCTGCTGCAGCGCGTGGGCCTGGACCGCTCGGCGATGAACCGCTACCCGCACGAGTTCTCCGGCGGGCAGCTGCAGCGCATCGGCATCGCCCGCGCGCTGAGCGTGGACCCGGACTTCATCGTCGCCGACGAGCCGGTCTCGGCGCTGGACGTCTCGATCCAGTCGCAGGTGCTGAACCTGTTCAAGGACCTGCAAGAAGAGTTCAAGCTCACGGCCGTGTTCATTAGCCACGACCTGAGCGTCGTCGAGTTCCTCTGCGACCGCGTCGCGGTGCTGTACATGGGCAAGCTCGCCGAAGTGGCGCCGGTGCGCACGCTGTTCGAGGATTGCCGCCACCCCTACACCGCGAGCCTGCTTGCCGCGATCCTGCACCCCGACCCCGAGCGCGAGCGCAACAAGCCGCCGCTGCAACTGAGCGGCGAGATCTCCACGCCGATCGATCCGCCGCCCGGCTGCCGTTTCAGCGCGCGCTGCCCCAAGCGCATGGACATCTGCCGCAGCCAGGACCCGCCCACGGTCGCGATCGACGCGCAGCACCAGGTCGCCT
>VGEJ01000126.1 GCA_016869335.1 Alphaproteobacteria bacterium
GTGGATAGTGCAGCGGTCCGACGGTTGCCATCGGTCCGGTGAGCCAGCGGTCGAAGTAGCGCTCCTTGAGGTCGAGGCCGAGGGCAAGGGCATGCATGATCTCCCGGCTGAGGGCCGAGAGCGCGGCGTAGTACTCCTGCATCGTCTCGCGCCAGCCAGGCAGCCCCTCGGGCCACTGGTTGGGGCCATGGAGCGGCGTGCCGGCGACCACCAGCGGGTGGTCGAGCGGCAGATCGCGGCCGATCTTGAGCCCTTCCTTGTAGTCGCCATCCGCCCGCTGCTTGGCCGGGTCAAGGTTCTCGCCACCGAGGCTGAAATAGCCGCGGTGGCAGGGCGAGTGCGCGATCGCGATGCGGTTCTTCTCGGCCTGCGGCAGCGCGAAGAAGCGCCGGGCTTCTGCGAAGGTGCGGCCGATCAGCGCGGGCGCGACGCCATGGTTGACGATGTAGAAGAAGCCGGTGCCGCGGCAGGCGCGGTCGATCTCCCGCGCCACCCTGCGCCGCTGCGTCGCATTGCCTCCCCTGAAAGCACCGAAATCGACGATCGGGATGTCGGCCAGCGCCGCGGACGCGGCGAGCAAAGTTGCTGACACATACCCCTCCTTGCGACGACACTGCAGTATCCCTGGGCGGCGGCAGCCCCGCAAGCTCGCCTCGGGGTAGTGGCGGTGCGAGGCGCGATGGTCGATTTCATCTTCATGCTGACGCGGCATGACCAGACCATCCTCGATTGCCTCGAGACGGTCGAGCTGATCCGCGGCCTCGGCATCCGCCACATCGGCTTCAAGGACATCGGGGTCGAGCGCGCGACGATCGCGCGGCTCAACCGCAGCATTCATGCGCTCGGTGCCACGAGCTACATGGAGATGGTGAGCACCACGGGCGAGGCGATACTCGGCGCCGCCCGCCTCGCGCGCGAGGTCGGGGTCGATCGCCTGCTTGGCGGCACCGCGGTCGACGAGGTGCTGGCGGTTCTCGCCGGCAGCGCGGTCGCCTACTACCCCTTCGCCGGCCGCCCCGAGGGCCATCCCACGCGGCTCGGCGGCAATGCCGCGGCGGTGGCAGCCGATTGCCGCCGGTTCGCGGCGCGGGGCTGCGCCGGGGTCGATCTCCTCGCCTATCGCGCCTACGAGGCCCAGCCGCTTGACCTCATCCGCGCCGCACGCGCCGCCACGCCCGGCCACCTCATCGTCGCCGGCAGCATCGACTCGCCCGCGCGCATCCGGGCGCTGGCCGCGGCCGGCGCCGATGCGTTCACCATCGGCTCGGCGGTGTTCGACGGCTCGTTCTCGCTCCGCAAGGGCTCGACGTTCGGGCAACTCAAGGACGTGCTCGCCGCCTGCGGGTGAGCGCGACCAGTCCATGATCATCGGCATCGACATCGGCACGCAGAGCCTGAAAGCCGTCGCGGTCGATGACGCCATGACCGTGCGCGGGCAGGGCGCGCGCGCCTACGCGGCGCAATATCCGGCCGCCGGCTGGGCGGAGCAGCACGCGGCGCTGTGGGAGTCGGCACTCAAGCCGGCCATTCGCGCCGCGCTGGCCGCGGCCGGGTGCGCCCCAGAGGACGTGCGGGCGCTCGGCATTGCCGGTCAGCTCGATGGCTGCATCGCGGTGGATGCGCGGGGCACGCCGCTCACACCGTGCCTGATCTGGATGGACCGCCGCGCCCAGGCCGAGGTCGCCGACATCGATACCGACCTGATCCGCGCGCGCGGCGGGATCACCCGCGATCCCGGACACATGGCCGCCAAGGTGCGTTGGCTCAAGCGGCACCTCGATAGCCCGGCGGCGATGTTCCATCAGCCGGTCTCCTACCTGGTCGCGCGCCTCACCGGCGCGGCGTGGATGGACCACGGCCTCGCCTCGACCACCATGCTCTACGACCTGCGCCGCGGCGCCTACGCGGAGGAGCTGCTTGCGCGCTTCGGTATCGCTCCGCGCGAGCTGCCGGCGCTGGTGGAAGCGAGCGCCCGTGCCGGGCCGCTCACCGCGCTGGGGGCCGAACTCAGCGGCCTGCCGCCCGGCATCCCCGTCGCGGTCGGTACCGGCGATGACTTCGCCACTCCGCTCGGCGTTGGGCTGGTCGCGCCCGGGCGGCTGGTGGCCGTGCTCGGCACCGCCGAGGTGGTGGGCGCCCTGCATCCCGAGCCGGTGATCGATCCCGGCGGCCTCGTCGAGACCCATCCCTACCCGGCGGGCGGCTACTTCGTCGAGAACCCGGGCTGGCTTTCCGGAGGGGCGGTGGCGTGGGTGCGCGAGCTCTGCGGTTTCACCGATCATGCCGAGCTCGACGCGGAAGCCGAGGCGGCCGGCCCGGGGGCGGGCGGCGTGCGCTTCATCCCCGGCTTGAGCGGCGCGATGGCGCCGGAGTGGCATGCCGGCGCGCGCGGCTGTTTCTATGGCCTGACGGCTGCGACGGAGCGCCGCCACCTCGCCCGCGCCGTGCTCGAGGGCTGCGCCTTCGCGATGCGCGATGTGGCGGAGCGCCTGCGCGAGATGGGTGTGGCGTTCGACTCCGTGCTCCTGCTCGGCGGGGGCGCGCGCAGCCCGCTGTGGGCGCAGCTCCGCGCCGACCTGCTGGGGCTGCCCGTTGCCGTGCCGGCGATCGTCGATACCTGCGCGCTGGGTGCCGCCATGCTCGCCGCGGTGGCCGTGGGCGCGCAGCCCGACCTCGCGGCTTGCGCCGCGGCCGTGCACGCGGAGTGCACGCCGTTCGTGCCGCATCCGGCGATGCGCTCGACCTATGACCGTGCCTACGGCGACTACCGCCGCCTCTTCTCAGCGCTCAAGCCGCTGTTCGAGTCCGCGGCATGACGCGCTTCGATCTCGTGATCGTCGGCGGCGGGATCAACGGGGCGGCGGTGGCGCGCGACCTCGCCGGCCGCGGCGCCGAGGTTTACCTCGCCGAGCGCGCCGACTATGCGGGCGCCACCTCCTCCACCTCGACCAAGCTGATCCACGGCGGGCTGCGCTATCTCGAGCACTACGAGTTCCGCCTGGTGCGCGAAGCGCTGGCCGAGCGCGAGGTCATGCTGCGGATCGCGCCGCACCTGACGGCGCCGCTGCGCTTTCTGGTGCCGCTGCACGCGGGCGCGAACCGGCCACCGTGGCTGCTCTGGCTGGGGCTGCGGCTCTACGACCACCTCGCCGGGCGCGGGCGCCTGGCACGGAGCGGCGCGCTGTCCGAGCGCGCGGTGGCCGCGCTGCCGCATCTGCGGCGCGAGCGGCTCGCTGCCGTGCTGCATTACCCCGACTGTTGGGTCGATGATGCCCGCCTGACGCTCGAAACCCTGCTCGACGCGCGGAGGCGCGGCGCCGACATCGGCAACCGCCGCGAGGTCATGGCGGTGCGCGCCGATGACGGTGGCTTTGCCGTCACGGTACGGGCGGGTGGCGGCGAGGACACCGTGCATGCGCGGCATCTGGTCAATGCCGCCGGGCCGTGGGTCAATACCGTGCTCGACCGGATCGCCGGCGGCGTGCCCGAGCGTCGCCCGTTGCGCCTGGTGCGCGGCAGCCACCTCGTCGTCCCCATGCCCAGCCCGCCGGAGACCGATCCCTACACGCTGCAGATGGACGATGGCCGGGTCGTGTTCGTGCTGCCCTGGCTCGGCCGGTTCCTCCTGATCGGGACGACGGACGAGCCGCACGACGGTCGGCCCGAGGCCGCACACTGCACGGCGGCCGAGCGCGACTATCTCCTTGCCGCATACTCCCGGTTCTTCACGCCGGTGATCGCGGCGGCCGACGTGGTGTGGTCTTTTGCCGGCGTGCGCCCGCTGATCGACGACGGCGCGGGCGAGGCCGCGCGCGTATCGCGCGACTACGAGCTGGTCGTCAATCGCCTCGGCCAGGGCGGCGTGATCACCATCTACGGCGGCAAGCTCACCACCCACCGCCGCGTCGCGGAGCGCGTCGCGACCGAGCTCGCCCGCCTCGGGCTGCAGCTCGGCCCAGCGTGGACGGCGTCCGCGCTGCTGCCCGGCGCTCGGGCGGAGGCAAACGAGGCCGCCGCAGTGACACGCGGTGTTGCGCCCGAGGTCCAGCGCCGCTGGTCGCAGACCTACGGAGCGGCGACGGGCGATCTGTGCCGCCGGATCTCCGCAACGCCGGCGCTGGCCCGCGAGGTCGCGCCGGGCGTACCGCTCGCCGAGCTCGAGCGCGCGGTTAGCGTGGAGGATGCGCGCACCGCCGAGGACTTTCTGCTGCGCCGCACCAAGTTGTTCCTTACGCTGGAGCCGGCGGAGCGCACCGCCATCGAGCGCTGGTTTGCCGGAATGGTGGCGCGCCGGACAGGTACGGCATGAACGTGCTCGATCGCCTGCTCGCGGGGCGGGAGCCCGATCCCGATGGCGGCCCGCCGCTCGCGGTTCCGGTGTGCTCGGTCGCGCTCGCCGACTCGCTCGCCGGCCAAGAGGACGCGCTCGTCGCCGCGCTCGCCCTCGGCGCGCGGCTGGCGGTCGTGTCCGATCCCACCACCCACGCCATCCTCGGGGCGCGGGTCGAGCGCGCGTTGGGCGCACGCTGCGTTCCCGTCCGCCTGCCCGAGGGGCCGCGCGCCGATACCGAAACCGCCGCGCGACTGGCGAGCGCGAGCGCTACCGCGGACGCGCTGATCGCCGTCGGCTCCGGCACGATCAACGACCTCTGCAAGTACGTCGCCGCCGAGGCCGGCAAGCCCTACGCGGTGTTCGGCACGGCACCCTCGATGAACGGCTATGCCTCGATGACGGCCGCCATCATGGTGGACGGGTTGAAGCGCTCGCTGCCGGCACGGCCGCCGGTCGGCGTTTTCCTCGATCTCGCGGTACTCGCCGCGGCGCCACCGCGCATGATCTGCTCGGGCCTCGGCGACAGCCTTTGCCGGCCGGCCGCGCAGGCCGACTGGCTGTTGTCGCACCGCCTCCGCGGCACACCCTACCGCGCCGCGCCGTTCCGCCTGCTGGCGGAGGACGAAGAGGCGCTGTTCGCCGAGTCGGGGGCGCTGCTGCGGGGCGATCTCGCGGCGATGGCGCGGCTTGCCCGCACGCTCCTCCTCTCGGGCTTCGGCATGACGCTCTGCGGCTCGAGCCATCCGGCGAGCCAGGGCGAGCACCTGATCGCCCACTACCTCGAAATGATGGCGCCCGACCTGCCGCTCGGGTTCCATGGCGAGCAGATCGGCGTCACCACGCTCGCGATGGCGCGCCTTTACGAGCGGCTCCTCGCCGGGCGGCCGCCACGGCTCAAGGCAACCCGTACCACGCGTGCCGATCTCGAGGCGCACTTCGGACCGGCCCTCGGCGCCTCGTGCTGGGCCGAGTTCGCGCCGAAGCGCCTCGACCGGCTTGCTGCCGCTGCCCTGAATGAGCGGCTCGCCGCGGAGTGGCCCGATATCTGCGCCGGGCTCGCGGCCGTGCTCCGCCCGGCGGCCGTGCTCGAGGCCGCCCTGCGCCGTGCCGGTGCGCCGACCACACCCGCCGCGCTCGGGTGTCCGCCAGAGCTGTTCGCGGCTGCGGTCGGTCGCGCTCGTGAGATCCGCAACCGCTACACCGCTCTCGATCTCGCCGCCGACGCCCGCCTCCCGCTGCTCGTCTAGACGCGGCGGCGGGCCGCGACCAGGTCGAGCCAGCGGTCGGCGATCGTGCGGGCGGCGTGGTTGGCGCCGGCCATGCGCTCGCGCACCTGGACCTCGAAGCGGGCGAAGAAATCGGGATGGCGCTCGCGGACGAACGCCCGGCGGGCCCGCACCC
The DNA here is from genome assembly GCA_016869335.1 of Alphaproteobacteria bacterium. Classification (GTDB taxonomy): domain Bacteria; phylum Pseudomonadota; class Alphaproteobacteria; order VGEJ01; family VGEJ01; genus VGEJ01. The sequence continues at coordinate 5,735 of VGEJ01000126.1, forward strand.
AGGCGCGGGCGATGTCGGCGGTCGCCTCGGGGTGGGGCTGGAAGCCATACGTGGCGCGGCCGATGCGGAAGGCCTGGTTCGTACAGTCCCGGCCGGTCAGCAGGAGTTCGGCCCCGGCCGGCAGGTCGAAACGGTCCTGGTGCCACTGCATAAGCCAGAGCTCATCGCCGAGCCCGGCAAGCAGCGGATCGCGCGACCCGGCGGCGGTGGCGCGAACCGGCATGATGCCGAACTCGAGGAAGCCCTGGTCGCTCACGCGCTCGCCGAACGCGCGGGCGATCAGTTGGCCACCGAGGCAGCAGCCCAGCACCGGCTTCTCCACCGCGTGGAAGCGGCGGATCAGATCGAGGAGGGCCGGGAAGTGCGGGTAGTTGGCATCGTCCTCGGCGCTCATCGGCCCGCCGAGCACGATCAGCCCGTCGTAGGCGGCATCGTCCGCGGGCAGGCCGCGATCCTCGGCCGGCGCTGCGCTCGAATAGCGTTCGTGCGGCGCGACCGCCTCGTAGTAGCCGCCGCGCGCCAGGATGCGGCCGCCCAGGACGCCCGCCGGCGCCATCAGGTCGTGCATGACGACCAGGATGTGCGGGCCTGGCATGGCGGCCGCCTCAGAAGATCTCGAGATACTCGCTGCGCTCCCAGTCGCTGACGTGGGCGTGGAAGCGCGCGAGCTCGTGCCGCTTAACCTTGGTGAACACGTGGACGAACGGATCGCCCACCATGGCGCGCATCTCACTATTGGCCTCGAGGCTCTCGAGCGCCTCATCGAGGGTGGCCGGCAGCTTCGAGAGCGTCGGGTCATCCTCGCTCGGTCCCGATACCTCGGGTTGCAGCGATCGCTTGGCCTTGAGGCCGAGCAGCCCCGCGGCCAAAGTCGCCGCGGCGCTGAGATAGGGGTTGGAGAGCCCGGAGGCTGCTCGCATCTCGACGTGCGCGTTCGCCATGCCGACGTGCTTGAGGCGCACCATGGCGGACCGGTCCTCTTCGCCCCACGAGACGTTCGAGGGCGCGAAGGTGTGGGGGCGCAGGCGCCGGTAGCAGTTCGGGGTCGGCCCGATCAGCGCCATCATCGCCCGGGCGTGGTCGAGGATGCCTTGCGTGAAATGGCGCATGGAGTCGGGGATCACATCGGGCGCACGCGGATCGACGAACGCGTTCTTGCCCGTCTGACGATCGATCAGGCTGATGTGCACGTGGCAGCCCGAGCCCGACATCGTGGTCGCCGGCTTCGACATGAACGTCGCCAGATACCCGGCGCGGTGGGCCAGCTCCTTGATCGCGTTCTTGAACGTGAACGCCTTGTCGGCACCGGCGATGCCAAAGGCCGGTCCGTAGACGATCTCGAATTGGGAGGGCGCGTATTCGCAGTTGTGGGTGATGACATCGATGCCGACGGCCTGGAGCTTGGCGATGACGTCATTGAGGAACGGCGCGTAGTTGTTGCGCAGCGTGTTGAAGATGTGGAGGCCGCCGAACAGCGGCTCGTGCGTCTTGGCATCGAGCAGGTAGAACTCGAGCTCATGCGCGTAGCACACGTCGTAGCCCATCGCGTTCGCTTCAGCGAGGATGCGCGCGAGCACGTGGCGCGGCGCCGCCTCGATCGGGCTACCCGAGCCCCAGCGGGTATCGCAGATCACCTTGGCGGTGGCATCCATCCACGGC
>VGEJ01000127.1 GCA_016869335.1 Alphaproteobacteria bacterium
TCGGCAAGCGCTGCGGTCCAGCGTCCCCACGTGGTGTCGTCCCACGGCCGCGGCGAGAGCGTGGCGGCAGCGGCGCCGAGCAGGTCCGGGTCGTCGGTTCTCGGAACGACCTCGCCCCGACACACCGCCCACCACGTCGCCGCGTCCGCGACTGTGGCGAGGTTGCCGCGGACCGCCAGCCAGAACGCCTCATCCGCCGCGACCAGCCCCCCTGCAGCGAGCCGCGGCCGCACCAGGTCATAGGGCATCGCGGCGAGAAGCCGGTGGTTGAGACGGCGGAGCTCCTCGGGGTCGAACCGGGCCGGCGCGCGGCCGAGGTGGCCAAGATCGAACTCGACCGCGAGCTCGCCGAGGCTTTGGCGTGGCACCACCGGCTCGGCCGTGCCGAGCTTGGCCAGCAGGCTCGCCAGCGCCAGCGGTTCGAGACCGGCCTGCCGCCACGCGCGGATGCCGGCGCCGGCTAGGCGCTTGGAGAGCTTCTCGCCGGCCGGACCGATCAGCAGCGCGTGGTGGGCGAACGCCGGCGGTGCCGCGCCCAAAGCATGAAAGATCTGGATCTGCGCCGCAGTGTTCGAGACGTGATCCTCGCCGCGGATGACGTGGGTAATGCCGAGCGCGACATCGTCCACGACAGAGGACAGGAGGTAGAGCGGCACCCCGTCCTCGCGCACCACCACCGGATCGCCGATAGCCGCGGCGGCGATGCGCGTCGCGCCCCGCACCAGATCGTCCCAGGCGACCTCGCCAGCCGCGAGGGCGAAGCGCCAGTGCGCCCGCCGCCCGGAAGCCTCGAGCGCCCCGCGCTCGGCGGCGCCGAGGGCGAGCGCGGCGCGATCGTAGAGCGGTGGCAGACCGCGGGCGGCGCGGCGTGCCCGCAGCGCCTCCAGCTCCTCCGGGGTCTCATAGCAGGGATAGACGCGGCCCTCCGTCCGCAGCCGCTCGAACGCCTCGCGATAGTGCGCGAGCCGCTCGGACTGGCGCACCGAGACCTGCCAGACTAGACCGAGCCACGCCAGGTCCTCGGCAATCGCCGCGGCGTACTCGGTGCGCGAGCGCTCGGCATCGGTGTCATCGAGCCGCAGGACGAACGTGCCGCCGTGCTTGGCCGCGAACAGCCAATTGAACAGCGCGGTACGTGCGTTGCCGACATGGAGGTAGCCCGTCGGGCTCGGCGCGAAGCGGGCGATGACGCCCGCCATCACATCTCGCGGAACGCGTTGGTGATGGGGTAGCGGCGGTCGCGGCCGAAGGCCTTGGAGGTGATCTTGACGCCCGGCGGCGCCTGCCGGCGCTTGTATTCGGCGGCGTAGAGCATGCGCGCGACCCGTTCGACGGTGGCGCGCTCATGCCCGCGGGCGGCGACCTCGGCCACCGGCATCTCGGCCTCGACCAGGCAGCGCAGGATGTCGTCGAGCACCTCGTAGGGCGGCAGGGTGTCCTGATCGAACTGGTTGGCCCTGAGCTCGGCGGTCGGCTTCTTGGTGATGATCGCCTCGGGAATCACTCGACCGTCCGGGCCCAAAGCACCCACCGGCACGGCCTGGTTGCGCCAGTTGGCTAAGCGGTACACCGTCGTCTTGTAGATGTCCTTGACCACGGAGTAGCCGCCGCACATGTCGCCATAGAGCGTCGCGTAGCCCACCGACATCTCCGACTTGTTGCCGGTGGTCAGCACCATGTGGCCGAGTTTGTTGGAGAGCGCCATCAGGAGGACGCCGCGGATGCGGGCCTGGAGGTTCTCCTCGGTGACATCGGGCGCGCGGCCGGCGAACAGCGGCACGAGTACCTCGGCAAATGCCGCGACGGGCGGCTCGATCGGAACGATATCGGCCCGGATGCCGAGGAGCCCGGCGCACGCCAGGGCATCGACGCGGCTCTCCTCCGAGGTGTAGCGCGAGGGCAGCAGGATCGCGTGCACCTTGCACGGTCCCAGCGCATCGACCGCCACCGCGGCCGTCAGCGCCGAATCGATACCGCCCGAGAGGCCGAGGATGACGCCGGGGAAGCGGTTCTTGCCCACGTAATCACGAAGGCCCAGGAGCATCGCGCGGTACGTCGCCTCGATCTCATCGGGCGGCAGGGCCCGCTCGCCGGGCCGGCAGCGCCAGCGCCCATCGCCGGCGCGATCCCAGTGGCTCAGCACGAGCCCCTCGCGCCATGACGGCAGTTCGAGCGCGAGCGAGCGATCGGCGTTGAGAACGAACGAGTCGCCGTCGAACACCAGCTCGTCCTGGCCCCCGACCTGATTGACGTAGAGAAGCGGCAGCCCGCACTCGACAATGCGCTCGACCGCGATGTTGAGCCGCACCTCGCGCTTGCCGACTTCGAACGGGGAGCCGTTGACCACCACCAAGAGCTCGGCGCCGGTCTCTTCGAGGCACTCCGTCACCTCCGGAGTCCACAGGTCCTCGCACACCATGACGCCGAGCCGGACGCCGCGGAAGTTCATTGGACCGGGCATCGGCCCCGGCGCGAACACCCGCTTCTCGTCGAACACGCTGTAATTGGGCAGGTCGTGCTTGAGCCGGACCGCCGCGACGGCGCCCGCGTCGAGCAGCACCGCGGCGTTGTGCAGCTTGCCCTCGGCGCGCCACGGCGTGCCGAGGAGGAGTGCCGGCCCGCCATCGGCCGTCTCGGCGGCGAGCGCTCGCACCATCCCCTCGGCCTGCTCCTGCAGCGCCGGCTTGAGCACCAGGTCCTCGGGCGGGTAGCCGACGAGATAGAGCTCGGAGGCGACGACCAGATCGGCACCCCCCGCCGCGGCCGTGCCGCGCGCGCTGCGGAGCTTGCCGGCATTGCCCTTGAGGTCGCCGACGGTGGGGTTGAGCTGGGCCAGCGCGATGGTCAAACGGTCCGCCATCGCCGATACTTACCCTGGCAATCGGAGAGCGACAACGGGAGACCGGCATGCGCCGCAACACCAACCGTCGGATCGTGCCGGTGCGCTGGCCGACCGGCTACCCGGCGGAGGACGACTTCGCCCTGCGCGAAGGGGCGATCCCGGAGCCGGCGCCGGGCCAGGCGCTGATCCGCACGCTGTGGCTCTCGCTCGACCCCTACATGCGGGTACGCCTCACCGACCGCAAGAACGTGACGCTGAACGAGCCGATGATCGGCGCCGTAGTGGCCGTGGTCGAGCGCGACCATGGCAGCGGCCTGGGCGTGGGTACCTTCGTCGAGGCCAGGTTGTCGTGGCAGGACTACCATTGCGTGGCCGAGCACCAGGTGCGGCGGGTGGATCCGGCGCTGGCGCCGCTCTCGACCGCGCTCGGCGTGCTCGGCATGCCGGGCCTCACCGCGTGGTTCGGGATCACGGAGGTGGCCTGTCCGAAGCCCGGCGAGACCGTTCTCGTCTCGGCCGCTGCCGGTGCGGTCGGCTCGCTAGCCGGCCAGCTCGCCAGGCTCATGGGCTGCCGCGTCGTCGGCACCGCCGGGTCGGACGCCAAGGTGCGCCATGTCGTGGACGACCTCGGCTTCGCCGCGGCGATCAACTACCGCGTGCCCGGTCTCGCGGCGGCGCTCGCCAAGGCCTGCCCCGACGGCATCGATGTCTATTTCGACAACGTCGGCGGCGATGTCGCGTGGGCCGCGTTCGATCTCCTCACCATGAACGCCCGGGTCGCGGTATGCGGCCAGGCCTCGCAGTACAACCTGACCGAGCCCGAGCTCGCTCCGCGCGACCTGTTCTGGCTCATCGCCAAGCGGGCACGGCTCCAGGGCTTCAGCATCTGGAGCTACGCCGATCGCTACGCGGAAGGCCTGGCGCGGCTCGCCGCGCTCTATAAGGCAGGCAAGCTCGTCTACCGCGAGGACGTCGTGGACGGGCTGGAGAACGCGCCCCGCACCTTCATCGGCCTCCTCCAGGGCCACAACCTCGGCAAACAGCTCATCAAGGTCAGCGATGCCCCGGAATGAGTCCCAGCGTGCCGCGCAGGGGACGTCGTGCTGAGCACGCAGCAAGTGCGCGAGCGCATCCGCAATCGCGAGGCGGATAACGTCGAGGTTACGCGATCGACGCGAGGCGGGGGTGCTCGTTATCGGTATCGAGGATGATGGTCGTTGCGCCGGAATAGTGGTGACCGATCAACTACTACAACAGCTCGCGTCGCTCCGGAGCGACGGGCGCGTGCTCCCGTTCCCGACGATTGCGGTGCGCCGGGAGGTGATCGACACTTGCGCAGTCGCCGGGGTCGAGGTCGAGCCTTCGGAGAACCCGCCGCTGCGCTACGATGGCCGCGTGTGGGTTCGCGTCGGGCCGACGCAAAGGATCGCGACCGGCGAGGAAGAGCGCCGCCTGACCGAGAAACGCCGGTGGGGCAACCTGCCGTTCGATCAACACCCCGTTCGCGGCGCGGAACTCGGCGATCTCGACCTCAGGCGGTTTCGCGAGGAGTATCTGCCCTCGACGGTCCTGGCTGACGTCCTGCGCGAGAACGAGCGGGACGAGACCAGCCAACTCAGGCGCTGCGTCTCCTGTCTGCCGATGGAACGCCAACGACGCTCGCGATCCTGCTGCTCGGCAAGCACCCCCGGCGCTGGTTTCCCGGCGCCTACATCCAGTTCGCGCGCTTCGACGGCTTGTCCATCACTGACCCCGTGAAGGACCAGAAGGAAATCTCCGGCCCGCTGCCGGACATCCTTCGCCAAGTCGATGAGACGCTTCGCGCGCACATATCGGTCGCCGCGGACTCGTCGAGCGGGCCCGAGGTGCGCTATCCCGAGTACCCGCTCCGCGCGTTGCAGGAAGTCGTTCGCAACGCCGTCATCCATCGCACCTACGAGTCGAGCAACACCCCGGTGAAGGTATACTGGTATTAGGATCGCATCGAGATCATCAGCCCGGGTGGCCCCTTCGGGCACGTGCGAACGGACAACTTCGGCCAGCCCGACGTAACCGACTACCGCAATCCCGGCATCGCCGAGGCCATGAAGAATCTCGGCTTCGCGCAGCGCTTCGGGTTGAGTATCCCGCTCGCACAGGACGCCCTCAACCGTAACGGCAATCCGCTCGCAGAGTTCGCTGCGACCGGTAGTGACGTGCTGGCGACCATCCGGAAGCGGCCATGAAGACCATCGCATTCTTCAACAATAAAGGGGGCGTCGGCAAGACCTCGCTCGCCTATCACCTCACCTGGATGTTCGCGGAACGCGGGCTTCGTGTGGTGGCCGCCGATCTCGATCCGCAGGCCAACCTGACCAGCATGTTCCTCGATGAGGATCGTTTGGAAACGCTGTGGCCAGACATCGGCCTCCGATCCACAATACTAGGTAGTATCGAGCCGCTGTTCGACGGCACCGGCGACGTGGGTACACCACGCGTCGAGCGGTTCTATGATAATAGGATCTGTCTCTTTCCGGGTGACCTCGGAATGTCGAAGTTCGAGGACGATCTTTCACAGTCGTGGCCCCGCTGCCTTGAAGGGCATCAGCGCTCATTTCGCGTCACGACCGCATTCTTCCGGTCAGTCACTATAGCGGCGAGTGAGCATGACGCCGACCTCGCCCTCATCGATGTCGGTCCTAATCTTGGCGCGATCAACCGAGCCGCCTTGCTCGCGGCGGATCACGTGGTGATCCCGATAGGACCGGATCTCTTTTCATTGCAAGGCCTGCGAAACCTCGATCCGACTCTTAGACAGTGGCGGCTTGACCGGCAGCATCGATTGGAGGCGGGCAAGGGGATCAGCTTCCCGCTGCCGAAGGGTGAGATGCTTCCGGCAGGCTATGTCATGATGCGGCACTCGATCCGCCTGGATCGGCCGGTCAAGGCATAGGCGCGTTGGATTGAGCGGTTTCCGGCGGCCTACAGGAGTATTGCGCTCAATGTGTCGCCGGACGACGCCCCTCAAATGAGCGCTGATCCGCATTGCTTGGCTCAGATGAAGGACTACCGGTCTCTGATGCCGATGGCACAGGAAAGCCAGAAGCCAATGTTCTCCCTGAAGCCGGCGGACGGCGCCATCGGGGGACAACAGGCGGCGGTAAAGGATTGTTACAACGACTTCCTAGCGCTCGCCCGGCGTATCGGCGAGGCGTGCGGGTTCGCCGTTCCGTAGCGTGCCGGGTCAGCGTTGGCGGCGGCGCATCAGGAACTCGCGGCCGACCTTGACCGAGGGCACGCCTTCGTAGGCGATGACGTCGGCGGTGGCGTAGGTCTCCTCCCAGCGCTCGGGCAGGAACGAGCCGGTGCCGATGACATCGATCGGCGCCCTGACGCTCGCCATCACCTTGCACTTCGCCGGCCCGAAGCCCGAGGACGCGACGATGCGCACCGCCGGAAAGCCGGCTTCATTGAGTGCTGCGCGGACGTGGAACACGGCGGCTGCGCTCACCCCGGTGCCGACCAGCCAGCGCAGCTCCTGCTCGGTCCGGTACTGGCGCACCGCGTTCGGCACGTAGCGCTCGAGCACCGCGTAGGAGGCCTGCGGATCGAGCCCCTCGACGAACCGGCCGCCGTGGGTGTCGAGCCGGATCGAGAGCTGCTCGGCCGCCGCCAGCTCGGAAAACCGGCGGCACACGGCGAGCGCATCGCTCACCTCGCGGCCGTAGTAGTCGACCAGCACGGTCAGCGGGCCCTCGGGAAAGGTATCGCGGTACATCTCCGCCGCCCGCACCGTCGAGCCGGCGTAGCCGATGAAGGCGTGCGGCATCGTGCCCAGCCCGCGCGCATTGCCGAAGTAGTGCGCGGTCGCGTCCGTCGCGTTGCCGACGAACCCGACGGCGCCGACGTCGCGCTGGGCCGCGCCTGAGCCCACGCTCGCCGCGTACGCCATCATCTCGGCCATCTCGGTGCCGGCGCAGTGGCGCGCATCCATGGCGAGGAAGGCGACGGTGGGCAGGTCGCAGCACATGCTGTAGGCGTTGAACGCCGCCACACACGGCGGGCCCAGCTTCTGCAGGTAGAGCGTCTCGAGATCGACGAGGCCCGAGAGCGGCCCCGACAGATACATCAAGGGCTCGCCGGCGCCGACCCAATCGCCCTCGTCGTAGTTGGCCTCGATCTCAAGCCGTATGCCGCGCCCGGCGGCCACCGCGCTCAGCCACTCGATCATCAGGCGCGGCGTGAAGATGACGGGCCGACGCATGAACAGCGCGTAGGTCACTTGCTTGTCGCCGAAGCGCAGCACCGCTTCCTTGGTGCGCGCGAAATAGCGATCGGTCAGGCGGTCGATGGTCGCATCGGAGACGGCGTCGCGCCCCTCTGGCGGTGCTGGTGCGGCGACGGTCGTGTCCGGGGGCCGCTCGCTGCGAGCAGCCGGGGCCGGCTGACGGCGGCCGCCGCGGTCCATCGCCGAGCCGCGCCGCTTACACGGCCTGCACGGCGATCGGCGGG
>VGEJ01000128.1 GCA_016869335.1 Alphaproteobacteria bacterium
TCATCGAGCGCTTTGTCGGCGCGAACTACCGTGGCTACGCGTACACCTACGCCATCATCAGCGGGCCGCTGCCGGTCACCGGCTACGTCGCGACGCTCAGCTTGACCGAGCGCGAGGGCGGCGGCGCCAGGGCGCGCTGGGAGAGCGAGTTCACCCCCGAGGGAGCCGACGAGGCTACCCTGAGCGCCAAGATGGAGGCGTTCTACCACCAGGGCTTCGCCAATCTGGCCAGCGTGATCGCGGCGCGTCGCGCCGCGGCGGAGCGACGCAAGCGGCCGGGGACGCCGGTCTAGGTAGTCCCACCGCCCGTCCTTCGAGACGCGCGCTCGGCACGCCTCAGGGCGAGGATTTCCGATGACCTCATGTTGAGGAGGCCCGCAGCGGGGGGCCGTCTCGACGCGTGAGGTTGCGTCGCGAGTGGCAGCATCCTGTGGCGGGGCCTAGATCCGCTCCGTGGCGCACGGATGGTGCGGATCGGCTTTCAGGCCTGCAGGGCGAGCGCGCGCCTGGGGTTGTCGACCAGCACGGCGCGGATGTCGTCCTCGCTCATGCCCTTCTGGCGCATCTTTGGCACGGCATTCAGGAGGATGTGGCCGTAGCCGGAGCCGCCGTACTTCACCAGGGTGTGCTTGAAGGCGATGTCGTGCGAGATGAGGATCTGGTCGCGATGCCCAGCGGCGATCAGCTTGCGGATCAGGTCGATGCGGCGGCCGTCGTTCGGCATGTCGATCGGCGCGAACGGGTAGTAGGCCGACTCCAGCCCGAACATGTCGAACTCGAGATAGGAACCACGTTCGGCGAAGGCCTTGAGGCGCGCGAAGTCGAGGATCGTGCGGTCGAGGTGGCCCATGATCGTGCGCTCGGGCCGCCCGCCGGCGGCAGCAACGATGTCGAGGATCTCGGCCGGCGCCGCCGGGTCGCGCCCGGGGTGGATGGTGAGCGCGGCACCGCTCATCGCCTGGGCGTGCGCCGCCGCTTCGAGGACCTTGCGCTCTCGCGGATGGAGCGGCCAGGAGCAGCCGATCTCGCCGATGATGCCGGCCTTGATGCCGGTGCCCGCTTCGCCCGTCGCGATGTCGCCCGCCATTTCCTCGGCGAGCGAGGCAACCGAGCGGTTGTTCAGCGCGGCCGGGTGGGTGCCGTGTACGTAGTAGCCGGTGCCCATGACCACGTGGATGCCCGTGGCGCGGGCGATGCGAACGAGGCCGGCCGGGTCGCGGCCGATATCGACCGGCGTCACCTCGACCAGCGCGGCGCCGCCCGCCTGGCGATAGAGCGCCAGCTCCTCGGCCACGAGCGCCTCGTCGTAGAGCCCCATGTTGTCGCGGTTGTTCGCATAGTTGAGGCGGATCCAGCCGAGCGTCTCGAGGCTCACGGGCTGCTCCGCCATGGCCCGCGCGGCCGGGTCCGTCGGCTGCTGATAGATGCGCTTGAGGTCGATCAACAGGTGCTCGTGGCAGAGCGCGATGCCGAGCGCCCCCGCCGGGATGTCACCGAGCACCGTGCGGATGGTCGGCACCGGGTGCCCCGTCACGCGAAGGCGAGGATGCGCGCCGGGTTGTCCACCATGATCCGGCGGATCGCGGCATCGTCGATGCCGTGGCGGCGCATCAGTGGCAGGAACCGCTCGGGCAGAAACGACACCGGCATGCGCACCGCCACCTCGGGATCGAGCTCGGTGAACGGGCGCTCGCCCCGCATCTGGTACCAGAAGCGGTCGAAGGTGAGCACGATCTGCCCGCCATAGCCCTTGTCCACCGCCTGGCGCACCAGCCCGGCCGCGTAGTCATCATCCAGCCCGCGCCAGCCGGTGCCGATGTTGTCGAGCTGGATCGCGGCGCCGCGGCGGAGGATCGCCTCGAGCTTGTCGAAGCTCGCGTAGAAGCAGTGGCCGATGATGACCTTGGCGGGATCGGCCCCCTCCTCCATCAGGAGGTCGAGCTGTTCGAGCCCGATGTTGTACGCTCGCCAGTCCTCCGGGTCCGAGTGCGTGGTGATCGGCACGCCGATGCGCTTCTGCGCCCGCCCGGCGGCGCGGAACACGCGCTCCTCGTAGATGCCGATGTGGCGACCGTTCGCGAACAGCGGCGAGGGGTGCGGGTGGGCATCGTCCTGGCCCGACGACACCTTGATGATGCCGCACCTGACCCTGGTGCCGACGATGCCCTCGGTCACGTCGCGTTCCAGGAACTCGGCGAGCTCAGCCACCGACTGGCGCCGCCAGTGGTATGGAATCCCCATCGACTCGCAAAAGAAGCCGGTGGCGGCGACGACGTTGACGCCGCCGCGCTCGGAGGCCTCGCACAGGAGCTTCGGGTGGCGCCCCATCTCGACGGTGGTGCAATCGACCAGGGTGCGCAGCCCGAAGCTCGCGGCGCCCTCGCGGAACTCGGCCGCCAGCCCGGTCATGACCTCGTTCCAGTCGAATGCCGCGCGATGGTCGAACTCGGCGCCGGGCCAGAAGATCAGGGTGTGCTCATGGGTGAGCGTCACGCCCGCATCGCGTGCCGGGATGTCGCCGAGAACGGTGCGAATGGCTGGCATGTTTTCTCCCCTGCCGCTAGCACCCACCGCCCTTCGAGACGCGCGCTTCTCGCGCTCCTCAGGGCGAGGATTCAGTCACGCCAACGAACGCCCTCATCCTGAGGAGCCCGCGCTAGCAGGCGTCTCGAAGGATGAGGTCGCTACCCGGTATACCGCCCTTCGAGACGCGCGCTCGACGCGTTCCTCAGGGCGAGGGTTTTCCATGGTAGCAATGACCTCATAGTGAGGAGGCCCTTAAGGGCCGTCTCGAAGTATGAGTTTGCGCCACGAGTCGCACAATACCGGTGGCGGCGTTAGCGGCGCATCTCGGTCTTGTCGGTGCCCTCGTAGAGCGCAGCGACTTGGCGCGCGAGCGCGTCGCGGTGCGCCGCCAGCGCGGCCGGATCGAGGTCCGCCGTCGGCGCCGGCTCCCAATCGAAATGGTCGTAGCGGTCGACCCCGCGCACGAGCGTCGCCGAGTCGCGCACCTTGACCTGGCGGACCGATGTCGGGATGTAGCGGATCGCGAGCCCGATGCGACGATTTTCCGTCGTGTTGGGCTTAGAGCCGTGGATCAGCCGGATGTGGTGGAGCGACATCTCGCCGGCATGGAGCGGGACGTCGACCGCAAGACGCTCGTCCACCTGGACCGCCAGCTCCTGCCCACGGGTCAGCAGGTTGTGCTCGTGGAAGGTATCGACGTGTGCGATCTGGCCCCGGCGCTGGCTGCCGGGGATGAACCGCATGGCGCCGCTCGCGACCGGCGCATCGCTCAGCGCGACCCACGCCGTGACCACGTCGTCCACCGGATCGAGGCCCCAATAGGTCGAGTCCTGATGCCACGACACGAAAGAGGGGTCGTTGGCCGGCTTGATGAAGAAGTTCGTCGTCCAGCACACGATGTCGGGGCCGATCAGGCTTTCGACCGCATCGAGGATGGCCGGCTCGCGGATGAGTTCGGCCGCCCAGGTGAACAGGAGGTGCACCTTGTGCCGGGTGTTGCCGCCGATCGGACCGCCGGCGCTCGCTTCGTGGCGCTCGAGGCAGTAGCGGTAGTGCTGCGCCCGCGCCGCCGAGAACACGCGGATCGGGAAGTAGAAGCCATCGTGGCGATACGCGGCGATGGCGTCGGCGGACAAGTGCATGAGCGGCCTCCTCGGCTGGCATCCTAGGGCGCGCCGCCGGGAGCGTCTACGGGCGGGCGGTTCGCGCCGGCGTGGCGGGCGAGTTCGAGCTTGGCCACGCTTTCGAGGTGAACCGCGTCCGGACCATCGGCCATGCGGAGCGAGCGGGCATTGGCCCACGCCTGGGCGAGACCGAAGTCCTCGGTGAAGCCGCCGGCGCCGTGCACCTGCATGGCGCGGTCGAGCACCGCCTGCGCCATGCGCGGCACCGCCACCTTGATCATCGCGATCTCGGCCCGCGCTGCCTTCGCCCCTTCGCGGTCGATGCGGTCGGCGGTCTTGAGCACGAGGAGGCGGGCCTGCTCGATCTCGATGCGCGAGAGCGCGATCAGCTCGCGCAGGCTGCCCTGCTCGGCGAGCGCTTTGCCGAATGCGACCCGGCTGGCGGCGCGCCGGCACATCGCCGCGAGCGCGCGCTCGGCGGCGCCGATCAGCCGCATGCAGTGGTGGATGCGCCCGGGGCCGAGACGGGCCTGCGCGATCTCGAAGCCGCGGCCCTCGCCGAGCACCAGGTTCGCCTCCGGCACGCGCACGTCCTCGAGCGCGATCTCGCAATGGCCGAACGGGGCGTCGTCATAGCCGAACAGGGTGAGGCGGCGGACGATGCGTACGCCCGGCGCGTCCATCGGCACCAGGATCATCGAATGCTGACGATGGCGCGGCGCGGCGGGGTTGCTCCGGCCCATCACGATGAGCAGCCGGCAGTCGGGGTGCGCCGCGTTGGTGATCCACCATTTGCGGCCGTTGACAAGGTAGGAATCGCCCGCGCGCTCGATCCGGGTGACGATGCTGGTCGGGTCCGAGGACGCCACCCCCGGCTCCGTCATGGCGATCGCCGAGCGGATTTCGGCGTTTAAGAGCGGCGTGAGCCAGCGCGCCTTCTGCTCCGCCGTGCCGAAGCGCCACAGCACCTCCATGTTCCCAGTGTCGGGCGCGTTGCAGTTGAACACGTGCGGCGCCAGCGGCGAGCGGCCCATCAGCTCGCACAGCGGCGCGTAGTCGAGGTTGTTGAGGCCGCTGCCGAGTGCCGGATCGGGGAGGAACAGGTTCCACAGGCCGGCCGCCCGCGCCCGCGCCTGAAGCTCGGGCAGTATTGGCGGTATGCTCCATCGCCCGTCCGCCTCGAGCGCCGCCGCGAAAGTCGCCTCGGCCGGATAGACCGCTTCGGCGAGGACCGCGGCGACCCGCTCGTACAGCGCCTGGACGCGCTCGGAGAACGTGAAGTCCACGCCCGTCGCCCACGCCCGTCAGGGCACGGTGACCACGATCTTGCCGCGCTGCTGGTTCGACTCCATGTAGCGGTGGGCCTCGACGACCTGATCGAGCGGGAAGGTGCGATCGACGATCACCTTGAGCCGTCCGGCGGCCACGTTGTCGTGGACGTACTTGTAGCCGCGGGCACGAGAGCGCGGGATGCGCACGGAGTCGAACACACTGTGGAACTTGAAATAGATGCGCTTGGTCAGGATCGGCAGGATCGGCACGTTGATTGGCCGGGTGTCGAGATTGCCGTAGTTGATGATCAACCCGCAGGGTTGGGCGGCGGTTACAAGTTCGCTCATGAAGTGCCCGCCGATCGGGTCGTAACAGACGGTGAAGCCCTGGCCGGCGGTGATCTCGCGCACCCGCTCGGGCACGCTCTCTTCATCGCTGACGATGACGTGGTCGGCGCCGGCCGAGAACAGGAAGTCGAGCTTGGCCCGGGTCCGGGTCTGGGCGATGACCGTGGCGCCTTCGAGCTTGGCGATCTGCAGCCCGCCGAGCGCCGCGCTCGAACTCGAGGCGGTGATGAGCACGAAGTCCTTCTTGCCGACCTTGGCGTGCTCGACCAGCGCGCCCCAGGCCGTCAGGTACTGGCACCAGATGGCGGCGGCCTCGACGGCCGAGATATTGGCTGGGCTGTGCGCGACCGTATAGGCCGGGACCACCGCGCTCTCGCCATAAACGCCGTAGTTCTTGAGCGAATCCGAGGTCCAGTAGCCGAATTTGTCCCACGACAGGAACGGCACCGCGGCGACCTTGTCGCCGACTGCCAAACCGCGGACGCCGGGACCGAGCGCATCGATCGTCCCCGCCGCCTCGATGCCGATGCGCGAGGGCAGCACAGGATCGGCCGCGTAGGCGCCCTCGCGCAGCATCAGCTCGGCGTGGTTGAGGCCAATCGCCTCGACCTTGATGCGAACCTCGCCCTTGCGCGGCGCGATCAGCGGCTCCTCGATGAGCTTCAGCACCTCAGGCGCGCCAGTCTGATAGAAGCGAACGATCTTGGGCATGACGACTCCTCCCTACGCGATTGGTTGCGCCCATCCTACTGCGCCAACTCGCGGACGGCGATGGCGCGGTCAGGAGTTCGCTTCGATCGGGCGAAACGGCTCGCTGAGGCCGAAAGCCTGCGGGCCGAACACCTGCAAGGCCGCGGGAGTGCGCATGATCGGCGGCACGCTCACGCCCATCGCCGTCAGGCGCTGGCCATAGCGCAGCCGCTCGGTCGTGACCGGCTCGGCGGTCTCGGAATCGAGGAGGCAGATGAGGTCGGGCACGATCGCTTTCACCGTACCGTTGACCCGCGCCTCAAGGTTCTCGTTCTGGAACGTCACGACCAGCCGCCCCGACCAGTCGTCGAGCCCCTCGATCGCGGCGTAGCCGATGGCAAAGCCGTGCTTGGTCTCACGGTGCAGCGCAACCAGCTTGCCGCGGAATAGAACCTTCGCGAAGCCATAGTGGGTGTCCTTTAGGAGCGCGATGAGGGTCGCGAACGGGTCGGCGTGGCGGCGGCGCGCTGCATGTAGGCCGCGCCCGATCCGGAGGCAGAGGCCGAGGGTGCCGGGCACCGAGACCCGCCGCGCGGTCTTGCCGTCCATCGCATACTCCGCGACCGAGGTCTGGCCGCCCATGCGGATCGTCACGCCGCGCGCGAGCCACTCCGCCATCTTCGCCGAGTGCGCCTCGATGACGACGGCGTCGCCCCACTCGTTGCAGACCACCATCGGCGTCGCCGCCACGCCGTAGACGTTGAAGGTCTCCATCTGCAGCTCGGGGAAGGCCCGGCCCATGCCGTCGGCATCGACCACTGGGATCCTCGCCTGGGCCGCGATCACGAGGGGAAGCATCGAGTTGACCCCTCCGGCCTCGATCGGCATCACGGCGTCGGCCCGGCGGCCGAGGTAGGCTTCGAGCTTGCGCAAGGCTGCGAGCGGCTCGTGCCCCGCCGGGATCTTCTCGAACAGGACGGTCGGCGCGCCCATGTTGCCGACCGGCACCACCAGAGCATCATCGGGGACGTCCGCCAGGGGCCAGAGCGCCACCGGCCCGTGTTCGGCGAGCGCGGTGGTCGCGAGCAGCCTGCCGATGTAGGGATCGCCGCCGCCCCCGGTGCCGAGGAACGCCGCGCCCAGCGCCAGATCGCCCAGGTCATCGAGGCCGATGCGCTGCATCAATTGTGCTTCGTAATCACAATACAAGCACTACTCATCGTGATGGAGCGCTGATCGTGAGGGTCCCCATCGTTCGTATCGGCAACTCCCGCGGCTTTCGGCTGCCGAAGGCGGTTCCCGACCAATGCCTGATTGCCGATCAGGTCGAGCGGACGGTCA
>VGEJ01000129.1 GCA_016869335.1 Alphaproteobacteria bacterium
CTCGCGCTCGCCGGCCAGCATCCGCTCGACCGGCACGCCGGTCCAGCGCGCGACCACGGTGGCGATCTCGTGCTCGCCGACGACCTCCTTGAGCATCCGGCCGCCATGCTCGCCATCGGCGACACCGAGCTTCCTCTCAAGCTCGGGGATCAGGCCGTAAGTGAGCTCGCCGGCGCGCGCCCAGTTGCCCTGGCGTTGCACGCCCTCGAGTTCGGCCCGCGCCGCCTCGAGCTGTTCCTTGATCCGCTGGCTGTCCGAGAGCTTGCGCTTCTCGCCCTCCCAGCGCGCGGTGAGTTCGGCCGCCCGCGCCTCGTGCTCGGCCAGTTCGCGCCCGAGCTCGGCCAGGCGCTCGCGCGACATCGTGTCGTTCTCCTTGCGCAACGCCTCGCGCTCGATCTTGAGCTGGACGATGCGGCGGTCGAGCTCGTCGATCGCCTCGGGTTTCGAATCGATCTCGATGCGGAGCCGGCTTGCCGCCTCGTCGACCAAGTCGATCGCCTTGTCGGGCAGGAAGCGGTCGGTGATGTAGCGCTGGCTCAGCGTCGCGGCGGCGACGATCGCCGAATCCGAGATGCGCACACCGTGGTGCAGCTCGTACTTCTCCTTGAGGCCGCGGAGGATCGAGACCGTGTCCTCGACGGTGGGCTCGGCGACGAATACCGACTGGAAGCGGCGGGCGAGCGCTGCATCCTTCTCGACGTGCTTGCGGTATTCATCCAGCGTCGTCGCACCGACGCAGTGCAGCTCGCCCCGCGCCAACGCGGGCTTAAGCAGGTTCGAGGCATCCATCGCGCCCTCGGCGGCGCCGGCGCCGACCAGAGTGTGCAGCTCGTCGATGAACAGGACGACCTCGCCGGCGGCGGCGGTGATCTCCGCCAGCACGGCCTTCAAGCGCTCCTCGAACTCGCCGCGGAACTTGGCGCCGGCGATGAGCGCGCCGAGATCGAGCGCCATGAGGCGCTTCTGCTTGAGGCTTTCGGGGACATCGCCGTGCGCGATGCGCAGTGCGAGGCCCTCGACGATCGCGGTCTTGCCGACGCCGGGCTCGCCGATCAACACCGGGTTGTTCTTGGTTCGGCGCGACAGAACCTGGATCGTGCGCCGGATCTCCTCGTCGCGCCCGATGACCGGATCGAGCTTGCCCTCGCGCGCCGCCTGGGTGAGATCGCGCGCGTATTTCTTCAGCGCATCGTAGCCGGCCTCGGCGTTGGCGCTGTCGGCCGTGCGCCTCTTGCGAACATCGTTGATCGCTTGGTTGAGGCCCTGTGCCGTGACACCGGCGGCCTTGAGTGCGCTCGCCGCAGTCGTGCCGGTGGCGAGCGCCAGCGCCAGCAGGAGACGCTCGGCGGTTACGAAGCTGTCGCCAGCCTTGCGTGCGGTCTCCTCGGCCGCTTCGAACACGCGCGCCAGCTCGGGGGTGAGGTGGAGCTGGCCGGCGCCGCTGCCCTCGACCCTGGGCTGCCGTTTCAGCTCGGCCTCTACCGCGGCGCGCGCCTGGCGGGCATCGCCGCCAGCAGCGGCGATCAGGTTCGCCGCGAGCCCCTCCTCGTCATCGAGCAGCACCTTGAGCAGGTGCTCCGGCAAGAACCGTTGATGTCCGGAACGCATCGCGAGCGACTGCGCAGCCTGAACGAACCCGCGCGAGCGCTCGCTGTATTTGTCGAAGTCCATCACTGCCCCCTTAGTGCGGCTGGCACCGACCCCGGCGCACCACGACCCGGCGACGCCCACCACATGGCGCGGCGCCAGTATCGCGGGGCCTGGCCGGCTGATGTCGGCCTATTGGCCCGATGCGCGAGATATGGTGTTGCCCCCAGGCCACACAAGGGCGCGGCGAGCTGCTCGCGCCGGCGGCGGCGCTCTAGGATTCGGCGGGCGGGGCTTGCTCGGGTGGCGAATCCGGGCCGCTGGGGCCATTGCCTGAGCCCTGGCGGCTCTGACCGGGCTCGCCCAGTTCATTGTCGATCTCGAGGGACGGGTCGAAGTGCTGCGGCCGCGCCTGTCCATTGGCGGCCATCATGCGGAAGTAGTGCTCGGCGTGTTGCAGGTAGTTCTCGGCCGCGATGCGATCGCCCGCGCTGCCCGCGTCGCGCGCCAGCGCCAGGTACTTGTCCCAGATCTGGCTGGCGGTGCCGCGCAGCTTCACATTGGGGCCGGAACTCTCGAGGCTCCGGTGGCTGTGCGGTCCGAACGGCCGGCGGCCTTGGCGACCGGGGCGATGGCGCCGGTTGTTTTGGCCCGGTTTCATACCTTTGTCGACCCACATTGCTGCATGTCTTCGTTTGGTTACCGGTCCACGGCTTTGACACCGGATCCGTTGATGACTATGGCGATTCTGGATTTGGACCGGTTAGCGAACGTCTAGTCGCCGCCCTGACCCCTAGTCCGACCGAGACACTAGTCCGGGATGAGCCGATTTCCAATCTTTTTTTGGTTGCTCCCGGCACGAAGGACGAGCACGCGGCAATGTCCGGCGAGGTCGGGCACCGCTTCTACGGCCGCCAACCCGGCTTGCGCGAAGAGGTCGGCCACCGCCCCTTCCTGGCCGCAACCAAGCTCCACCACGGCAAAGCCGCCGCCGCGGATCAGCCGCGGCAGACATCCGGCGAGCGCGCGATAGGCCATCAGACCATCGGCGCCACCATCGAGCGCGATGGCCGGATCGTAGCAGACGACCTCGGGCGCAAGTCCAGCCATCGCAGGCCGCGCAATGTAGGGCGGGTTCGCCACGACGATATCGAAGCGGCCCGCGATCGCCTCCCCCCACGAGCCGACGACGAATGCGGCGCGCCGGGCAAGCCCGAGCGCCTCGGCGTTGCGTCGCGCTACGATCACGGCCGCGGGGCTGATATCGAGGCCGAGGCCCTTCGCCGTCGGTAGCTCGTGCAAGAGCGCGAGCATGAGGCAGCCCGATCCGGTGCCGAGATCGAGGATGGCGCTCCGCGGGCCGCGGTCGGCGACGTGACGGAGCGCCGCCGCGACCACGGTCTCACTTTCGGGCCGGGGATCGAGCACCGCCGGCGTGACGATAAACGGCAAGCTCCAGAACTCGCGCCGGCCGCGAATGCGGGCGACCGGCTCCCGGCGGCGACGGCGCTCGATGAAGCCGCGAAAGCGCGCCGCGTCGGTGGCGCCGAGCGGTCGTCCAGGATCGCCCACCGTCACTTCGGGCCCCGCGGCAAGCGCCGCTTCCAGCAGAACGCGGGCATCACGCCGTGCCTCGGGGACGGCGGCCTTGGCGAGCGCCGCCGCCGCCGCCCGCAACGCCCCGGCAATGGTCTGTCCCGTGCCGGCGGGGGCCGGGTGCGCCGCGGCCACCTCAGACTTCCTCCAGCGCGGCGAGCCGGCTCGCCTCGTCGTCGGCGGTCAGCGCATCGATCAGTTCGTCGAGCGCCTCGCCGCTCAGCACCTTGTCGAGCTTGTAGAGCGTCAGGTTGATGCGGTGGTCGCTCACTCGCCCCTGCGGGAAGTTGTAGGTGCGCACCCGTTCGGAGCGCTCGCCCGTGCCCACCTGGCTCCGCCGCGCAGCGGCGCGCGCGGCCTCCTTGGTGCGGCGCTCGAGATCGAAGAGACGGGCGCGCAGCACCTTGAGCGCCTTGGCGCGGTTCTTGTGCTGCGATTTCTCGTCCTGCTGCTGCACCACGATGCTGGTCGGCAAGTGGGTGACGCGGACGGCGCTGTCGGTGGTGTTGACCGACTGGCCGCCCGGCCCGCTCGAGCGGAACACGTCGACGCGCAGGTCCTTTTCATCGATCTTGATGTCGATCTCCTCGGCCTCGGGCAGCACGGCCACCGTTGCGGTCGAGGTGTGAATGCGCCCGCTCGACTCAGTGGCTGGAACGCGCTGCACGCGATGCACGCCGGACTCATACTTGAGGCGTGCGAACACGCCGCGGCCAGTGATGTCGGCGATCGCCTCCTTCAGCCCGCCGATGCCGGTTTCGCTCACGCTCATCACCTGAAAACGCCAGCCGTGCAACTCGGCATAGCGCTGATACATGCGGAACAGGTCGGCCGCGAACAGCGCGGCCTCCTCGCCGCCAGTGCCGGCGCGCAGCTCAAGAATGGCGCTGCGCTCGTCGGCCTCGTCCTCCGGCAGCAGCAAGACCTGCACCCGGTGCTCGACCTCGGGCAGCCGGCGGCTCACCGCTTCGAGCTCCTCGCGTGCCAGGGCCCGCATCTCGGGGTCGACCTCGGAGGCGGCGGCGAGCTCGGTGAGGGAGCCGGCCTCGGCGGCGAGCCGCTGCAGCTCCCGGACCCCTTCGACCAGCGGCGCGAGTTCCGCCCGCTCTTTGGCGAGCCGGACGAACGCCACGTGATCGAGTCGGTCCGGCGCCGCGAGTTGTGCCTCGATCACGCCGTAGCGGTCGAGCACACGGGCCAGCTTCTGCTGGGGAATCATGGCGCCGGCGCGGCGGCGGGGGCGCGAAACCGGGCGAGTGCCGCGGCGATGTCGGCGAGCGCCACCTCCCGCTGCGCGCCGGTGTCCAGATCGCGCAGCGTGATCGCGCCGCGAGCGAGCTCGTCCTCGCCGATCAGCACCGCACAGGCCGCGCCAAGCTTGTCCGCACGTTTGAGACGTCGGCCGATGTTGCCGCGATAGCCAAGCTCGACACAAAACCCGGCGCCGCGGAGCTCGTGCGCCAGCCGCAGTGCCGGGAGCTGTGCGGCCTCGCCGACCGGTACGAGCGCGATCGGCCGCGGCGCCACCGGCGGGTCGGTAAGCAGCATCGCCAGACGCTCGACACCGCCGGCCCAGCCGATACCGGCGGTCGGCGTCCCGCCCATCGCTTCGATGAGCTTGTCGTAGCGACCGCCCGCGAGCACCGCGCCCTGGGCGCCGAGCGCCTCGGTCGTGAACTCAAAGGCGGTGTGCGTGTAATAGTCGAGCCCGCGAACGAGGCGCTCGTTCACCGTATGGCGGACGCCCAGTATATCGAGCCCTTCGCGCACCGCGGCGAAGAAGGCGGTCGAGGCGGCATTCAGATGCTCCGAAAGACGCGGCGCGGCGCCGATCAGGGCGCGGTCACCGGGATCCTTCGAGTCGAGGATGCGCAAGGGATTGCGCTCGAGCCGGGCGCGACTGTCCTCAGAGAGCCGGGCGCGGTGGTCGGAGAAATAGGCGACCAGCGCCTCGCGGTAGGCGGCGCGGCTCTCGCCGTCGCCGAGCGTATTGAGTTCGAGCGTGGTGCGTGGCAGGACGCCGAGCTCGCCCAGGATGTGGGCACCCAGCGCGATCACTTCGATATCGGCCTGCGGCTCGGGCACGCCGAGAATCTCGACGTCGATCTGATGGAACTGGCGCAGCCGTCCCTTTTGCGGCCGCTCATAGCGGAACATCGGCCCGGACGCAAACACCTTGAGCGGCAGCTCCTGCGCGAGGCCCCCGGAGATGAACGCGCGCGCGATGCCCGCGGTGTATTCGGGCCGCAGCGTGATCTCCTCGCCGCCGCGGTCGCGGAAGGTGTACATCTCCTTGGTCACGATGTCCGAGGTGTCGCCGAGCGTGCGCTTGAACACCTCGGTGAACTCGAAGATCGGGGTTGCGATCTCGGCGAAGCCGTAACGCGCCGCGACGTCGCGCGCCGCCTCGACGACGTGGCGATGGCGCCGCTGCTCATCGGGCAGGAGATCGTGCGTGCCGCGCACGGGCTGAAGCGTGGCCACGGTCGGGACCCTGAGGCTCAGGCGGCCGCGGCGGCGCGCTCGAGCTCCGCGGCGCGCGCCTCGACCAGCCCGACCAGATGATCGACCAGCTCGGCGCTGCTGATCTTGTGGTCGGGCGCGCCGAAGCGATAGACCATGTGATGTCCGGCACCACCGCCGGTGACGCCGATGTCGGTTTCGCGCGCCTCGCCCGGGCCGTTCACGACGCAGCCGATGACCGAGAGGGTGAGCGGCGTGGTGATGTGCTGCAGCCGCTCCTCCAGGACCCGGACCGTCGTGATGACATCGAACCCCTGCCGCGCGCACGACGGGCACGAGATGATCGTGACGCCACGGCGGCGCAGCCCCAGCGACTTCAGGATCTCGTAGCCGGCCTTGACTTCCTCCACGGGGTCGGCCGCGAGCGACACGCGGATCGTGTCGCCGATGCCGGCCCACAGGAGCGCGCCGATGCCGATCGCCGACTTCACCGTGCCGCTGCGCCGGCCGCCGGCCTCGGTAATGCCGATGTGGAGCGGGTATTCGCACAGCCCGGCGAGCTGCTGGTACGCCGCCACGGCCAGAAACACGTCGGACGCCTTGACGCTGATCTTGAACGCGAAGAAGCCGTTGTCCTCGAGCACGCGGGCATGAGCGAGCGCGCTCTCGACCAGCGCTTCGGGGCACGGCTCGCCGTACTTCTCGAGGAGCGCGCGCTCGAGCGAGCCGGCGTTGACCCCGATGCGCATCGAACAGCCGTGATCGCGCGCGGCCTGGATCACCTCGCGCACGCGCTCCTTCGCGCCGATGTTGCCGGGATTGATGCGGAGACACGCGGCGCCGGACTGGGCGGCCTCGATCGCCCGCCGGTAGTGGTAGTGGATGTCGGCGACGATCGGCACGCGCACCGCCCGCACGATCTCACGCAGCGCCAGCGCCGAGTCTTGATCGGGACAGGAGATCCGGACGATATCGGCGCCCGCGGCCTCGAGCGCGCGCACCTGAGCCACCGTCGCCGCGACGTCGGTCGTGGGTGTGTTGGTCATCGACTGAACGGTGATCGGCGCGTCGCCGCCGACGGCGATCGCGCCAACCATGACCTGCCGGCTGCGGCGCCGCCCGATGTCGCGATAGGGTCTGACACTCATGGTTTGCAGGTCTGTGCAGCTGCGCGGCGCGGCACCGCGCTCCGGCGGCAGGACCATCCCGCCGTGGTCAACCTAACATGCGCGCGGGGCGGACCAAGATCAAGCCGCCCGGCCAGTGGCTACTGGCTGAAATAGGACGACGGTCGCCCCGCCATCTTAGGACAAGCGCCCTCCCGCGAACGCCAAAGCGCATGATGGTGTCCCGGTGCGCGCCAGTCAGCGCTCAATGGCGCGGATGCTCACGCCCTCACACGACGCGGCGACGGCGACAATCCGAGTCTCGCGGTTCGGGATGTTCACGGCTCGGTCTCCTATCTGCGGGAACGACCCGGCGCCGGGTAGTGGGTCAGTTTGAAGTTTCAGGCAGTCTTGACCGAACGTGAACACCGTCCTTTGCCGTGCCATGTTGACCGCATTGCAGTGAAGCAACCAAAGCGTCCTCGCGATCCCATGCGGCTTGCTAAGCTACATTGGTG
>VGEJ01000130.1 GCA_016869335.1 Alphaproteobacteria bacterium
GGGCCGGCCTCAAGCCGGCACCCGCCGGCGCCGCCCGCGTTGTTGACACACTTCGGCCCCGGTCCTATGTGTCGCTGAGCCCCTGCCCGCAGATCCAAGGCGTCGTGAATGCTCGGCAAGCTTGCCCGACAACTGTTCGGCACACTCAATCAGCGTACCCTCAGGGGCCTCGACAGGCACGTCGCCGCGATCAATGCGCTGGAGCCGAGCCTCGAAGCATTGTCGGACGAGCAGTTCAAGATCCGCACGGCCGAGCTGCGGGCGCGGCTCACCAACGGCACCGTGCTCGACGATCTCCTAGAGGACGCGTTCGCGACCGTGCGCGAGGCGGCCAAGCGCACGCTCGGCCAGCGCCACTTCGACGTCCAGCTCCTCGGCGGGATGGTGCTGCATCAGGGCCGCATCTCCGAGATGAGGACGGGTGAGGGCAAGACCCTGGTCGCGACCCTGCCGGTCTATCTCAACGCGCTGACCGGCAAGGGCGTCCACGTCGTCACGGTCAACGATTACCTCGCGCGGCGCGACGCCGACTGGATGGGGCAGATCTACAACTTCCTCGGCCTTTCGGTCGGCTGCATCGTTCACGGCATGAGCGACGAAGAGCGGCGTGCCGCCTACACCTGCGACGTCACCTACGGCACCAACAACGAGCTCGGTTTCGACTACCTCCGCGACAACATGAAGTTCCGGCTCGACGCCATGGTGCACCGGCCGTTCAACTTCGCCATTGTCGATGAGGTCGACTCCATCCTGATCGACGAAGCGCGCACGCCCTTGATCATCTCCGGTCCGACCCAGGACCATTCCGCGCTCTACAAGTCCATCGACTCCTATATCCCCAAGCTCGAGGACGGGGACTACGAGGTCGAGGAGAAATCGCGCACGGTCGCGCTGACCGAGGCGGGCGTCGAGCGAATGGAGCAGCACCTCGCCGAAGCTGGGCTGCTCAAGGGCGCCAGCCTCTACGACATCGACAACGTCACGCTGGTCCACCACGTCAACCAGGCGCTACGGGCCCACAAGCTGTTCAAGCACGACACCGACTACATCGTGAAAGACGGCAAGGTGGTGATCATCGACGAGTTCACCGGCCGCATGATGGAGGGCCGGCGCTACTCGGACGGGCTGCACCAGGCGCTCGAGGCGAAGGAGGGGGTGCGCATCCAGCACGAGAACCAGACGCTGGCCTCGATCACGTTCCAGAACTATTTCCGGCTCTACCCGAAGCTTGCGGGCATGACCGGCACCGCGGCCACCGAGGCGGGCGAGTTCGAGGACATCTACAAGCTGCAGGTGGTCGAGATCCCGACCCACCTGCCTATGATCCGCGACGATCAGGACGACGAGGTCTATCGCACCGCCGGCGAGAAGTACAAGGCGATCATCAAGGCGATCGCCGAGTGTCGCGCCCGCGGTCAGCCGGTGCTGGTCGGCACCGTCAGTATCGACAAGTCCGAACGACTGTCCGAGTTCCTGAAGAAGGAGCGCATTCCGCACACCGTGCTGAACGCCCGTTATCACGCCCAGGAGGCGATGATCGTCGCCCAGGCCGGGCGTCTGGGTGGGGTGACGATCGCGACCAACATGGCCGGGCGCGGCACCGATATCCAGCTCGGCGGCAACGCCGAGATGCGCGCCCGCGTCGAGCTCTCCGGCATCGAGGACGCGCGTGCGCTGGCGCAGAAGCGGGCCGAGATCGAGGCCGAGGTAGCGGAGGAGAAGGCCAAGGTCATCGCCGCAGGCGGCCTGTTCGTGCTCGGCACCGAGCGGCACGAGAGCCGGCGCATCGACAACCAGCTGCGCGGCCGCTCGGGCCGCCAGGGCGACCCCGGGGCCTCGCACTTCTACCTGTCGCTCGAAGACGATCTCATGCGCATCTTCGGCTCCGAGCGCATGGACGGCATGCTGCGCCGGCTCGGGCTCAAGGAGGACGAGGCGATCGTCCATCCCTGGATCAACAAGGCGATCGAGAAGGCGCAGCAGAAGGTCGAGCAGCGCAACTTCGAGATCCGCAAGAACCTGCTCAAGTTCGACGACGTGATGAACGACCAGCGCAAGGTCATCTACGCCCAGCGCATCGAGCTGATGCGGGCGGACGACGTCTCCGACTCGATCGCCGACATGCGTAACGAGATCATCGACGACCTGATCGCGCGTTTCATTCCCGAGAAGGCGTACGCCGAGCAGTGGAGCACCGCGGAGCTCGCCGCCGAGGTGCACCGTATCTTCGGCATCGCGCTGCCGATTGCGGAGTGGGCGCGCGAGGAGGGCATCGCGGACGAGGAGATCCGGAGCCGGGTACGCGCCGCGGCGGACAAGAGGGCAGAGGAGAAAATCGCGGCTTACGGCGCGCCGGTCATACGGCTGGTGGAGAAGAGCTTCTTGCTCCAATTCCTTGACCAGCACTGGAAGGACCACCTCACCCGGCTCGACCACCTGCGGGCCGGCATCGGGCTGCGCGCCTATGGCCAGCGCGATCCGCTACGCGAGTACCAGCGCGAGGCTTTCGACATGTTCGAGGCGATGCTGGGCTTGCTCCGCGAGCAGGTCACGCTCACGCTCGCCCACCTCGAGCTCAAGCTGCAGCCCGATGCACCGCCGCCCCTGCCCGAGCCGCCCGCGGTGCCGATGCAGGAGACCCACCTCGACCCGCTGACAGGGGAGAACGAGGCGGTGGAGCCTGCACCGGCGGTGCGCGCGACGCGCGGCGGGCGGCCCGGCGCGATCGACCCGCGCGAGCCGGCAAGCTGGGGCAAGGTCGCGCGCAACGCCCCCTGCCCCTGCGGCTCGGGCAAGAAATACAAGCACTGCCACGGCCGCATGAACTGACCCGACGGGCGCTGCGCGTACGGCTTCAGGATTCGGCGCGGTCCCCCTCACGCGGCAGAAGACGGCTAAGCCCGGCCAGCGCGGCAATGGCACCGAGGAGGAGAAGCCCGCTTTCCGGTTCAGGCACCTTTGCGATCTCAAGCAGTTCGACCCGGAACGCCGGCTCGAAATTGGCGTCGATCTCCTCTTCGATCAGGACAAGGCCGGTGCCCGGCGTATAGTACTTGAACTCGCGCAGGAGCGGGTCGAGCTCGGTCGACTCGAAGTTCTCCAACACATTGCCGAAGTCGCCGAGCGCGATGCTCACCGTATCATCGAGCGCCACCACGAGCGCCTGATCGAGCGCGCCGTCGGCCCCCTCGTCTGCCATATCACGGCGCATCGGGTCCAGTTTACCACTGCACCCGCCACGGCGGCGCGCCCTTGCGCCCGACGTCGCTCTATGAGTCAATGCGGGAGCAGCGAGATCGTTGTGCCGATCATAAAGCGACTGGAACGGCAGTTACCGAACCCACCTCTGGCCGAGGCGGTGTGCGAGTTCCGGTTTATTTCAGGGCAGTCTCGATCGATGCGGACATCACCGATATGACCGTACCAGCGCTGCCGAATACGGAACGCGCCCTGACCGACTTGTTCCCATAGAGTCTGCCGCACCGTGGCTTGGCCAGAACCAGCCTCACGACCGACGCGGCTCTGGGAAGGGTTCGCGGTCTACCGCGAGCCGCGGGTCATCGCGCTCGTCTTTCTCGGCTTTTCCTCGGGTCTGCCGCTCGGGCTCACCGGACAGACGCTCGCGGTGTGGCTGAGCGAAGAGGGGCTCTCGCTTACCGCCATCGGCCTGTTCGCGCTCGTCGGCCTGCCCTACGTGCTCAAGTTCCTGTGGGCGCCGGCGCTCGATGCCATCCGCGTGCCCTGGCTCGGCCGCCGCTTCGGGCGCCGCCGCGGCTGGCTGCTCCTGACCCAGGGTGCCCTGCTCCTCGCCGTGCTCGGGCTCGGGCTCACCGACCCCAAGGAGAGCCTCGCCCTCACGGCCGCGCTCGCGCTCGTCGTCGCGTTCTGCTCGGCGAGCCAGGACATCGCCGTGGATGCCTTCCGCGTCGAGAGCCTGGAGCCGAGCCAGTACGGCGCCGGCATGGCGACCTACACGCTCGGCTACCGGGTGGCGATGCTGGTGGCGACCTTCGTCGCCTTCGAGCTCGCGAGCCTGTTCCAGGCGGCCGGCGCCGCCGGCTCCACTGGCTGGAGCCTGACCTACGCGGTGATGGCGGCGCTGGTGGTGATCGGCGCGGTCACCGTGCTCGCCTCGCGCGAACCGGCCGAGCCGGTCGCCCCGGCGGTCACCGCGCCGGCCGGGGCCGCCCCGGTCCGTGCGTTGGGCCGCAACCGCACCGCCGTGGTCGGCCCGTTCAGCGACTTCCTCAAACGCGAGGATTGGCTCCTCATCCTCCTGTTTGTGGTGCTGTTCAAGTTCGCCGATGCCTTCGCCGGCATCATGACCGCGCCCTTCGTGCTCGACCTCGGGTTTGACAAGACCGACTACGGCCGCATCGTCAAGGTGTTCGGCCTGATTGCAACGCTCGCCGGGGGCTTCGCCGGCGGCGCCGTGTTCCGCCGCTTCGGTGCCATCCCGAGTCTGTGGCTTGCCGCCCTCGTCCAGATCGCCTCGAACCTCATGTTCGTGCTGCAGGCCGGCGCGGGCGCCGATCACGGCCTCCTGGTTGCCACCATCGGCATCGAGAACCTGGCGGGCGGGTTCGGCTCCGTCATCTTCGTCGCCTACTTGAGCGCGCTCTGCACCAACCGCGCCTACACCGCCACCCAGTACGCGCTCCTCTCCGCGCTCGCCGCGGTCGGGCGGACCGTGCTTTCGGCCTCGGCCGGCTGGTTCGCGGCCGAGCTCGGCTGGGTGAGCTTCTTCCTTATGACCATGGTCGCGGGCGTGCCGGGGCTGGTGCTGCTGTGGTGGATCGCGCGGGCGCAGGCGCTCCCCACGGTGGTGCAGCGCTGATCCGCTCACGCCGGCGGCGGCGGGCGCTCGACTGTCCGCGAGCGCATCGCGGGGACGACGACGACGATGGTGAGCGCCCCGCACACCAGCACCAGCGCCAAGAGATCGATCGCCCGCAGCGGCTCATCGAGCGCGAGGTTGCCGGTGATCACGCTGATCACCGGGATCGCGAGGAGCCCGACGCTGGCGATCTGGACGGGCGCCAGCGTCAGGACCTTGAACCACGCCCACAGACCGAGGATGCTCGAGATCACGCCGTAGCCGACGGCCGCCGCGACATCGCCGCGCATGGTAAGGAGCTCGCCGATGGGGTGGTCGATCACCGCGACGGCGGCCACCGGCATCGCGCCGAACAGCGTCTGCCACGCGGTCAGCACGAGCGCCGACATCCCCCACGCCACGCGCTGGGTGATGACGCCGCCGGCGCCCCACGCCATGCTCGCGCCGATCACCAGGAGCGTACCGATGGGCGCCGCGCCGAGGCTCGCCGCCTCTGGTCCGACCAGGAGCGCGATCCCGCACAGGCCGAGCCCGAGGCCGACGAACTGCGCGGCGTCCAGGCGGATGCCAAGGAACATGGTGCCGAGCACGGTCGACCACAGCGGCATCGTGTACATCAGGATGGCCGCGTGCCCCGAGCCGATGATGCGCAGCCCGTAGGCCGCGAGCATGTTGGTGGCGGCGGTCGAGAGCAGGCCGTTGGCGATGAGGGGAAGGAGGAGTCGTGGGGGAAACGCGATCCCATCGCGCCGGGCGAGCGCGATCGCGAACAGGCCAAGCGCTGAGAGCACCGTCGTGCACAGTCGGTAGACCCACGGATCGAGCGCCATCAGCGCGATCTTCTGTATCGGCCACGAGATGCCCCACATCGCGGTGATCGCGGCGAGGAGGCCAAGGCCCAGGGCGGGTATCGCCGTGGCCGCGTTGACGCGGACGGTCATCGATCTGGCAAGACGCACTCTGGATATGCCCCGCGGCGCCGCGGGCGCCGCGATTATGCCGCCGCGCGGGGCGCCCCGTCCATGGCGGCGGCGGCACGTTCAGGCGCCGGCCGCGGTGGTCTTGCTCGATTGCCAGTTGGCCAGCCCGGCATGGACCTCCTCGGTGCTCGCCGCCGCCGGATCATGACCGGGCCGCTTCGCCGTCAGCTCGATGACATAGCCGTTGGGGTCGCGGAAGTAGATTGAGTCGATGAAGCCGTGGTCGGCGATGCCACGAACCTCGATGTCCGCCGCCTTGCCCTTGGCGAACATGGCGCGGAGGTCCTCGGCGCTCACTTCGAGCGCGATGTGGAGGTCGTAGTCGTGCTGCTTCTTGAACGCGAAGGGGGCGTCGGGCACCTCGAAGAAGGCGAGACACGAGCCGTCGTCGAGCGCATAGAAGGTGTGGAGTGCCCTGGTCCTGCGCCCGGTCTTGGTCTCGCTGATCTCGAACGCCTGGACCAGGGGCAGGCCGAGAAAGTCCTCGTAGAACCGCCGTGTCTACTCAGAGTCGCGGCAGCGATACGCGTTGTGGTGGAGCCCCTTGATCATGCCGTCCTCCTGCGCCGACCAGGATACGACTCAGGCGCTCGCGACACCAGACCAGCGTCCGCCTCGGCGTCCTGTGCTTCCACGCCATCGGCGTGTGACCACGGGGCAGACTGCGGAGGAGGAACCGGAGCTTGCGACCCTGGCCCGAGGCGGTCGGATACAGTCCTTCACGCTTTCAGCGACTGTTCAAGGCGGCCTGACGAACGCGGCGACCGTGGCGATGGATGAGGCCGATGATCGCGCCAGGCGGTTCCCCGCGTTCGATTGGATCGCGGCGATCAGGTCGCTCGACGAGAGGGGTCACGCCACGCTGAAGGAAGTGCTCACGCCGGCGTGGGTGCGGCGACGCCCGGTCCTGGTGCGCAGGTGCGGAACGTTCCGGTCGCGCGTAGTCATCGCGCGCCATGGCTTTGGCGAGGACGAGTAGACTAGCTTCGACTACCCGGCTGTTTCGGCGCAGCGGTGGGTTCGCGGCCCCGGGACGGTGGCCGTCCCGACGAAGCGGGCTTCGGCGCCGGCCCTCGGATCCGGGTCGCGGCAGGCGCAGGGGCAACCGCGCGGCCCATGATGGCGTCCCGAAATGCTGGCATCGCGGTGGCGGCGGCACAGAAGGCGCGGGCGAAGACGGCGCTGCCGAGATCGCGGAAGTGGCTCGAGTCGGCATAGTGTGCGGCATCGCCCGGCACCGCGTCGCTGAGATCGACGAGCAGCGCTCTGGTACGCCCTGCCACCTCGCCGACGACACGGTTTACTCCTGATGCAGCGCCAGGTTGTCCGCGATCGTTAGGTGCGGCATCTAGAGCACGCTTGTCATGGCGGCGCGCAGCCGCTCCAGCCCGCGTTCATCGGGCCGAACCCGGGTCCCAGCCTGGATC
>VGEJ01000131.1 GCA_016869335.1 Alphaproteobacteria bacterium
TATCAGCCTGGCTATCGATCGTGCTGCGCTGATCGAGGGGGCCATGTTTGGCCGCGCCACGCCGATCGGCTCGCACTTTGCGCCGCACCATCCCGACTATATCGACCAGACCGGGGTATCGCCCTTCGACCCCGAGCGGGCCAAGGCGCTGCTGGCCGAGGCGGGTCACGCAGGGGGTCTTGCCCTTTCGCTTAAGCTGCCGCCGGTGAACTACGCGCGGCGCAGTGGCGAGATCATCGCGGCCGCGCTGCAGCAGGTCGGGATCAGCGTGACGATCGAGCCGCTGGAGTGGGCGCAGTGGCTCGATGTCGTGTACACGCAGAAGAACTACGACCTCAGCATCGTGAGCCACGTCGAGCCGTTGGATATCATCATCTACGCCAACCCCGACTACTACTTTCAGTACGACAGCGCCGAGTTCCGCGGGCTTCTCGATGCGGCCAATGCGGCCACCGATTCGGCAGCGCGGCACGCCGCGCTGCAGGCGGCGCAACGGAAGCTGGCGGACGACGCGGTCAACGGCTTCCTGTTCCAGCTGCATCGGGTCGGGGTGTGCCGCACGGGCGTCAAAGGGATGTGGCGGAACGCCCCAATCTTCGCCAACGATCTGGCCGCGATGTACTGGGAGGAGTAGGCGCGCCTCAGTCGGCGCTCAGCGACGCCATGGCAGCCGATCCCGGTTTCGGCTCGGTCGCACCGGCGGCGGCCCGGGTAGGCGCCCCGGCAAGCCGGAGCGCCTCGACGTAGCGCGCGGCGTCCTCGGGCCGGCGAAAGAACATCTTCTCCATGTGCGTCTCGATCGCGAAGCCCGGATAGCGGTGGAGGTAGGTCTCGATCACGGTATGTGCCTCTTCCGTCCGTCCCAGCAGCGCCAGGGCCGCCGCGTGCCAGCGGTACGTGCTCATCGCCGCGTTCTCGATGCTGCGGGCGGCGGCTACTGCTGCCTCGTAGTGGCCGCCGACGAAGTTCGCCATCACCCGCATGCCGGTATAGAAAGCCGGCGGGTGCGCGTTGAGCGCGATGGCCTTGTCGAGCAGATCGAGCGCCTTTTGCGCCTCGCCGCGCATCGCCTCGGCCTGAGCGAGGAAGACGTAGCCATCTGCATCGTTCGGGTTGAGCTCGACCCCGCGGGTGCACGAGGCCGCCCCCTCGTCGAGCATGCCGCCGAGCAGGTACACCTGACCCAGGGTCAGGTGCGAGGAATGAGAACTCGGGCTGATCCGCACCGCCGCGCGGGCGTGGCGCAGCGCCTCGGCATAAGCGGTCGCGCGGTCGCCCCAGTCCTCGCCATACTCCATGAGGTACGTCCAGGCGAGCCCGCCGTAGGCTCTCGCATACTCGGGGTCGCGCGCGATGGCCTGCTCGTAGAGCGCGCGGGCATGCAGGTTGTCCTCGGGCGTGAAGCGCAGCCACGCCTCGCGCCCACGCTGCGCCAGATCGTAGGCTTCGAGGTTCATGGTGCCATCGTCGTTGCGAGCGCGCAGCCGCTCCGCCTCGCTGACGCGCGCGGCGAGCGTCGCCACGATCTGCCGGCAGACGCTGTCCTGCAGGGCGAAGGGGTCGTCGAATGCACGGTCGAAGCGCTCCGCCCACAAGTGGCGCCCGCTCAGCGCATCGATGAGCTGGGCCGAGATCCGGACCCGTTGGCCCGACCGCCGGGCGCTGCCTTCCAGCACGTAGCGGACGTTGAGCTCGCGGCCGACGCGCTGCACGATGGCGGGCTTGCCCTTGTAGGTAAACACCGAGTTCCGGGCGACGACGACGTACTCCGAGAAGCGCGACAGCTCGGTGATGATGTCCTCGGTCAGCCCGTCGGCGAACGCATCGAGCTGGCCGTCGCCGCCGAACGCATCGAACGGCAACACCGCGATCGAGGGCTTGTGCGGCAATACCGAATCGGCCGCAGCGCCGATGAGCGAGGGCGAATTGTCGGGCGCTTCGCTGCCCAAGCGAGCGCGATAGACGTGGACCGGTTCGGCGATGTTCTTGACTGCTTGGAGCCCGAGACCCTGGAAGGCGACCTTCA
Organism: Alphaproteobacteria bacterium; assembly: GCA_016869335.1. Classification (GTDB taxonomy): domain Bacteria; phylum Pseudomonadota; class Alphaproteobacteria; order VGEJ01; family VGEJ01; genus VGEJ01. The sequence goes on from VGEJ01000131.1 coordinate 2,027, forward strand.
CCTTGTTGCGGACCTGCTCGTGGACCGAGCCGGAGATGCATATGCCGCCTGGCTCGGCCAGGGTCTGGATGCGGGCCGCGACGTTGACGCCATCGCCATAGAGATTGTCCCCATTGACCATGACGTCGCCGAGATTGATGCCGATGCGGAAGCGCATGCGCCGGCCCTCCGGGACATCGGCATAGCGCCTGGTCAGCTCGGCCTGCAGCGCGGCGCCGCACTGTACGGCATCGACCACGCTCGGAAACTCGGCGAGAACCGAGTCGCCGGCCGCGCTAAAGACCCGCCCGCGCGCAGGCGACACCAGTTGATCGACCAGCGCCCGCGCCGCGTTGAGGTCGTGCAGCGTCCGCTCCTCATCTTCGCCCATCAGCCGGCTGTAGGCGGCGATGTCGGCGCTCAAGATGGCGGCGAGTTTGCGTTCGACGGCCATGGCTCTACGGCTCGATTCAGCGCTTCGGGCCAGGGACCCGCGGACGCGGACACCACACACCTGGGTGTCCGAGGGGTTGCCGGCAAGGGGCTCCCGACGCCCCTCGAACACCGGCGCGAGCACGCCTAGCGGACGTAGAGGTGAACCTCGCTGGTCGCCGCATCGGGGCTGCTCAGCGCGCTGAGATTGACCCGGCTCGCGGGCAACCCCATGTCCGTGAGGCTGCGCAGGACATCACCCGCGTAACGCCGAGCCTGAGTCGTGCCGACCGCCGATTCGCCGGAGGAACCGCCGACCGGGCTTACGGCGACCAGGTCGAACAACGCGTCAGGCCGGCGCTCGAGCGCTTCGGAAACGGCCGAATAGAGCGCCTGTTGATAGGGTACGTCGGGGCGGTCGAAGCGAATCACGACGAGCGGGCGGCGATTCGCGACCGCAAAGCTCTGGTCGGCGGCCGCGGGCGCGCGCGAGGCAACCGGCGCCGCCGTCGCGAACGCGCGATTGGCCAGGCTCGGTCCGAACAATTCGCCATTCTTGATCGCGTTGGAGAGCACGGCGAGATTGCGGCGCTCATTGCCGACGTATGTGGTTTGGCGGCCGATGTCGTCGCTCAGCTCGTTCAAGAGGCGGTCGATCAGGACGGCCGTGCGGTTGGTCTCGTCCTCGAGAATGGCGAGCTGGCGGTGATCCTCCTCGACGGCGCCCGAGAGCCCGTAGGCCGCCCGCGTGCTTTCGAGCAGGTAGGCCGCGAGCGCCGAATCGCTGGCTACCTGGTTGGATAGGCTCGCCATCTTGGTGATGTCGAGGCCAATGCGATCAAGTTCGGTCTGTGCCGCGTTCCACTGTTGGATGAGCACCGGGTTGCCGGGCGTCGTACCCATCTGGAGCCGGGTGTTGATGGCCGCGACGGTGCCGTAATAGCGCTGCGAGTTCTCGGTCGCGCTCTGGCGAATCTCCTGGAGCTGCGTGTTGTGGCGTCGAATGGTCTCCTGGAGGCCGCCGAGCTCCTGGCGCAGGCCCCCGACCTTAGCCCCGGCCATGGTTCCGGTAGGCTCCTGGTCGGTTACCGGGATCGTCTCGATTGCTCCGGCATCGTCGGTGCGCGGGGCGGCGACCGCAGCGAAGTCGGCGTCGGCGTCCGCCGTGATGTCGATGCGCTCCGCCGGCGGCGCAGGTTCCTCGCCGGAAAGCGAGGGCCACAGCGAGTCCGAGGCGAACGAGCAGCCACCGAGTGTCAAGGCCAGCGCGCAGGCCGTGAGCGCACGCCAAGGCCCCGCGGAGCCGCACACGGGACGCGACCCTCCGTCGCGGGATCTGATATCTCTGCTCAACGGATACGCTTGCGCTTTGGGCCGGCTGGGATTCTCTGTTGTGGGCAACGGCGTTAGCCGCGCTTGATGAGACTTGGCGAGATCTTATCGTAAAGCAACTCGCGCGGACAAGCGCCTTTCCCTCTCCGCGCGGGTCTGCTTCCGGCGCTGGCAGGTGCCCCTGTGATCCGCTAGGTTCTGTCGATGTCGCCGATGAGGGAGTGATGCCGACAGCGCTGGAAGCCTCCGGAGCGCTCCTGCCCCTTGTCGTGCCGCGGACCTTCCGCTGTGCCGGGCGCGTGACACCGGATGCGCCTCCGGTCGGGCTGGCGGCGATTCTGGCCGCGGTGCTGACCATCTCGGCGCATGTCCCCTCTTCGGCGCGCACCGCCGAGGCGCTGGGCACCCAGCGCGAGGGCACCGGCATCGTCATCGACGAGGATGGCCTCGTCTTGACGATCGGCTACCTGATCGTCGAGGCCGAAACGGTGAGTCTGTTGACGGGGCATGGGGTGCGGGTTCCCGCTCACGTCGTGGGCTATGATCACGAGACCGGGTTTGGCCTGGTTCGTGCCAACCGGCCGCTCGATGTCGCGCCACTTGCCATTGGCGACTCAGACCTCCTCTTGCGACGCGAGCCGGTGGTCCTGGTTTCGGCCGGCGGACCCGGCGCGGTGACGGGCGGCCACGTGGTGTCACGCCGGGAGTTCGCCGGCTATTGGGAGTATCTGCTCCCGAACGCCATCTTCACCACGCCGCCGCACGACAATTGGGCCGGAGCGGCACTGATCGGGCGGGATGGGAAGCTAGCGGGGGTCGGCTCGCTCATGGTGAACAACGCTTTGCCCGAGGACCGGCCGCTGCCCGGCAACATGTTCGTGCCGATCAGCGCGCTAGCCCCGGTTCTCGGCGATCTGGTCGCTCATGGCCGGCCGCTGCGCCGGCAACGGCCTTGGCTTGGCCTATTCGCGGCCGAGAGCCTGGGTCGGCTGGTGGTGACCCGGGTATCGCCAGACGCGCCGGCCGAGGCGGCCGGGGTGCGGGCGGGCGACGTCGTCTTGTCGGTCGGCGGCGCGCCGGTGAACTCGCTGCGTGAGTTCCTGCGCCGGCTGTGGAGCATGGGCGATGCCGGAGTCGACGTTCAGCTGTCGGTGCTGTCCGAAACGGCGGTGCGTGAGGTGACGGTGCGTTCGGGCAGTCGCCTCGATTACCTGCAGACCTTCGGCCGCACCGCGCGACCAAGCTGAGCGGCGCCGTTAAGCGCGCCTTCACTGGCCTGCGCTAACCTGTTGGCAATGACGGCGCGGTCGGACGGCCCCGAGGGGCACAGTCTGCGTGGCTAGCGGCCGATGGTATCGGGCTGCCCGGCGAGAGCCCTGACTCATGGACTGATGGATGATTATGAGGCCGCGCGATTTCAACGTTGTCGCGGCGGTGGCGGACCCGGAGGTCCGCAGGGCAGTGATCACCGCCCTGGATCCCGCCGGGGTGCAACTTCAGATCCCGTCCGCCAACCCCGTCGCGTTGGCCGCGACCGCCGCCAGCGAACCGGACTGCGTTATCCTCGATGAAGAGTTGGCCTGCGGTGCCGAGCCCTCGGCTCTCGCGGCCACGTGGAGCCGCCACCGGCCGGTACCGCTGATCCTCATCGGCAGCGAGGAGGAGCGGGTCGGCGCGCCCGAAACGATCTTGCGCGGCGATCTGGACGGCGAGAACGGCGCGCGGCGCCTGCGCGCGCTCGTGCGGCTCCACCGTGCCGAGCGCGAGGCGACCGTGCGCGAACATCAGCTCTCGCGTCGCTCGCTCTATGACCCGCTCACCGCACTCGCTAACCGCGTGCTTTTCTTCGATCGCGTGCAGCAGCTTCTGGCGTTGGCGCGGCGGGAGAAGCGCTCGCTCGCGCTGCTGATCATGGACCTCCGTCGCTTCCGTGGCGTCAACAGCACGCTCGGGCACGAGGCCGGCGACGGCATTCTGCGTGAGGTTGCTGATCGGCTGCGTGCCGTGACCCGTGAGTCGGACGCGCTCGCCCGTATCGGTGACGACCAGTTCACCTGCCTGCTGCCGACGCGGCCACACTCGGCCGGAGCGGCGGCTATGGCCGAGCGCATCATTAAGGCGTTGGAGCGCCCTTTCGTCGTCGGCTCTCACCGGCTCGTGCTGGCGATCAACATCGGGATCGCGACCTACCCGACCGACGCAGACGACGGCGCAACCCTGGTCCGCCACGCCGAGTTGGCGCTGCAGGCCGCGCGCCGGGACGGCGCCAGGTTCGCCGTTCACACCCGCCAAAACGATCGCGATGCGCTCCGCCAGCTCGCGCTCGCGAGTGACCTGCGCCACGCTGTGGCGCGAGACGAGCTGGTTCTCCTATTCCAGCCCAAGGTCGCGGTTCCGCGCGGCAACGCGCTCGGGGTGGAGGCGCTCGTGCGCTGGCAAAGCGCCCGTCACGGGCTAATTCCACCCGACGTGTTCATTCCCATCGCCGAAGAGACCGGGTTTATCGGGCCGCTGACACGGTGGGTGCAGGAAGCCGCATTGCGGGCGTTCGACGGCTGGCGCCAGACCGCATCGCTCATCCTGCCGGTTGCGGTGAACTTATCCCCCATCAGCCTGCACGATCGCAACTTTTCCTCCGAGGTGGCGGCGCTTTTGGGCAAGTGGTCGGTGCCACCGGCGTGCCTGGTTTTCGAGATCACCGAGAGCGCGATCATGGCGGACGTCGCGCGTGCGACCGAGACCGTCGAGCGCTTGCGCGACATGGGGGTCGGGATCGTGATCGACGACTTCGGCACGGGCTACTCGTCGCTGGCCTACATCCACCGCCTACCAGTGTCCGAGATCAAGGTCGACAAGTCGTTCGTGCTCAGCATGAAGATGAGTCCCGACGATGCGGTGATCGTCCGCTCGATCATCGACCTCGGCCGCAACCTCGGTCTCGAGGTCACCGCCGAGGGGGTGGAAGACGCCGATGTGTGGGGCATCCTCGCTGCTCTCGAGTGCAGCGCGGCGCAAGGCTGCATGATCAGTCGCCCGGTCGAGGCGGCCGCGGTCGCGGAATGGGTGCGCGATCGCAGTTGGCTGCCGAGCGCGCCACGCTCCCGCTTGCGCGATCAATCGGTGACGGCTGCGTCCCAGGCGATGAGCAGCGGACCCGCGGGCTGACAGGAACCGCGGCCTCGGCTACCCTCGCGCCGTGGGGGAGACGTGAGACGAGCGCCGGTCGTTCTCGTCGGGGTGACGCTGGCCTGCCTGGCCGGCGCCGCGGCGCACGCCGCGCTGCCTGAGCGGGCCGCGGCGCTCATCGCGGCCGCGGCGCGAGACGGCCAGCGTTCGG
>VGEJ01000132.1 GCA_016869335.1 Alphaproteobacteria bacterium
GCGCGATCAAGCGCGGCGCGCGGCTAGCGATCTGGCTCTCCGAGCGCATTTAGCGGTGGGCCCGATCAGGTCTCGAGCTCGGCATCCCAGTAGAGATAGTCGCGCCAGCTCTCGTGCAGGTAGTTGGGCGGAAAGCCGCGGCCGCGCTGCTGCAGCTCGCGCACCGTCGGCATCCGCGGCTGGCGCGCCGGGTAGAGGCCGGCCTCGCGCGGCCGCCGCCCGCCCTTGCGCAGGTTGCAGGTAGCGCACGCCGTCACCACGTTCTCCCACGTCGTGCGTCCGCCCTGCGAGCGCGGCGTGAGGTGGTCGAACGTCAGCTCCTCGTCATCGCCGCAGTACTGGCAGCGGAAGGCATCACGCAGGAATACGTTAAACCGGGTGAACGCCGGCCGCCGCGCCGGCTGGATATAGCGCTTGAGCGCGATGACCGAGGGCAGGCGCAGCTGGAAGCCCGGCGAGCGCACCATGCGCTCGTACTCTGACAGCACGTTGACCCGGTCGAGGAAGACCGCCCGCACCGAGTCCTGCCAGTGCCAGAGCGAGAGCGGGAAGTAACTGATGGGCTGGTAGTCCGCGTTCAGCACCAGCGCGTGGCAGTTCTCGAGCGGTGGGTTGGTCACGCGACGATCCTACGTCCGCCGGCCCACCCGAGCGTCATAGCTTTTTTCGGCGGCGGAACAACCATCTCAGGCCGGTGCCGGGGCGCGAAACCGCTGGGCGAGGAAGGCGCCGCCGAGGTCGAGCCCGTCCTCGGCGATGCCGTGGCCGACGCCCTCCGAGATATGCCACTCTACCGCCACCTCCGCTGCGCTCAGCTTACCCACGGCCGCGAACAGCGCCTCGACCGGGATGAGGTCATCGGCACTGCCGTGGATCAGGAGGATGGGCGGCCGGGCGCTCGCCTCTGTCCCCAGCCGATCGCCATCCACCACCGCGCCCGAGTAGCCGATGACGGCCGCGCATGGCGAGCGGCGGCGGAGCGCGACGTGGAGCGCCAGCATCGTGCCCTGGGAGAACCCGACCAGGGCGAGGCTCTGGTCGTCGAGCCCGGCGCGCTTGAGCTCGGCATCGAGGAAGGCGTGCACCGTCGGCGCCGCGGCGCGAACCCCCGCCGCGAGCTCGGCCGGCGCCATCGAGCGCAGGCTGAACCACTGGTATCCGCTCGGCGCCATGTCGCACGGCTCCGGCGCATTCGGTGCGACGAAGGCGGCACCCGGGAGTCGCGCGCGCCACTGCTGTGCCAGGCCGATCAGATCGTTGCCGTCGGCGCCGAGGCCGTGCAGCAACACGACCAACTGTCGCGCCCTGTCGCCATACGCGGGGACCAGGCGCGGGCCGCTCAATGGACGGATGGCGGCCACCGAACTAGACGCGTGCGCGAACGGGCATGGCGCATTCTAGACGGGTGCCGCCCCGGCCCGCCAGCACGCGCCATCGTTTTCGCAGCCGATGAGCGCGGAGGAAGGTGCCCCGGGGTGCGGTGCCCGGCACGCGGGGCTGCTTGCCGGCGGGCGCAGCGGCGTGGCATCGTTGGCTGGACAACCGACAACCTCAGGTTGGCGCTTTACAGTCTTGATGTGTTCCATCGCCTGCGGGCCGAGATCGATCTCGCGTACGACCTTCAGACGGTTGGAAGCCTCAAGATATTTTCCAATCCACAGGCGCACGAGGACGCAGCGAACGCATGTGTGCAGCTTCGGGATCTCGGCCTCGAGTACAGGTGCGTAGACGCGGCTGAGTGTGTTGGGATCGAGCCGGCGCTCGCGGACGCGGCGTCTACACTTGCGGGCGGCATCTATTACCCGGGCGACGAGAGCGGTGATTGCCGGAAGTTCACCGAGGCCATCGCCACGCGCGCTCGATCGCTCGGCGTCTCGTTCATGTTCGGCACTACCGTCACTGGGCTTGATGTCAGCGGTGGGGCGCTCGGCTGGGTCGAGACCGACCGCGGCCGCGTCACCGGCGAGAGCTTCGTCTTGGCGACTGGCGCCCACAGCCCGCTGTTGGGGCGGCGGATCGGAATCAACTTGCCAATCTATCCAGTCAAGGGGGTGACAGTCACCGTACCCATCGGCCGCTGGAACGGTGCACCGCGTGTCACGGTCGTCGATGATGCGCGGAAGTTCGCGGTCGTGCGGCTGGGCGATCAGGTTAGGACGGCAGGCTCGGCCGAGTTCACTGGCTACGACACGACGCCCGATCCAGCCCGCTGTCAGGCCATCCTCGACAACGCCACCCGAGTCTTTCCCGAACTGGCCGCCTGTATCGACGGCGCTACGGCGACGCGCTGGGCAGGGCTTAGGCCCATGACTCCAGACGGCCCGCCGGTGCTCGGCGCGACGCCCGTTCGCAACCTCTTTGTCAACTCGGGCGGCGGCCACCTGGGCTGGACCTTCTCCTGCGGCGCCGCCAGGCTGGTCGCCGATCTCGTCTCCAACCGACGCCCCGAGATCGGTCTCGAAGGCCTGACTCTGGAGCGGTTCACGAGCACCTCGCCGCGTGTTCGTGGCTTTGGATGAAGGCAGCGCGTAGGCGACGAATACGTCGAGCCGAGTCGGCTGACGAAGGATCTACCCCGGGGCGCCCCATCGCAGGCGCCTTCGCTCTGGCAGGCACGGACGAGGCGACAGCCGTGCCGGCACCGGAAGTAGCGCCCCGGCGGGGCGGCGAGAGGCTCGCCGCCGCTCGTCAGCGGAAGGGAGCAGGGTCTCTTGAATCCCCATTCCGTTGTCTCGATCACTCCTGAACGACACGCCTGCCCGACCTTGCGGCCGATCCCGGGCCATCGGGGGTCGACAGAATCATCGTGATGCCAATGATCCAAAGGTGGTGCCCAGGGCCGGAATCGAACCAGCGACACGCGGATTTTCAGTCCGCTGCTCTACCAACTGAGCTACCTGGGCCCCGAGCCGCGCTTCGGGAGCGAGCGTTTATAGGAAAACCCGCTCCCGGTGTCCAGGGTGGCCGCCGCACTGGCCGGCGGGCGGCGGCCACTCCATATCAGGGCGATGCTCCTGCCCCCTCGACCGCACGGAGTGCTCATCGCGGCGCTCCTGGCCGCGCTCCTCGCCGGCTGCGGTTACGCGCTCACCAGCGTGGTGCGCGATCCGGTCTACACCATCTCCGAGTACCGCGCGGCCGTGAGCGGCAAGGTCGTGCCGGTGACGATCCATGGCGCACCATTCCCCGAGGGGCCTACCGTCGCGCCGGTGGTGCTCACCGCGTTGCGCGAAGCGACGCGGAGCCTCGAGGTGGCGCTGGCGCCGCCCGCGCGCTTCTCCACCGCGCCCGCCGATCGCGCCGCCAACGCCTATCATGTGGTCGTGGTGTTCAACCCGGCATCGCGCACGCCGACCGTGTGCGGCCCCGAGGCGCCGCCCGTCGGCGCGCCGGAAGGCGCCACGGTTCGCTTCCAGCTCGCCTTATGCCGCGACACCCAGGTCGCCTCGGCGGCGCGGGGGGTGGTCGAGGGTGTGCGCGGAACCGACGACCGCCGCTTCATCGCCGCCCTGGCGCGGACCGCCCGGGCGCTGTTCCCGCAGCGCGACGACGACGAGGCGTTCCGCCTCTTCCGCGATTGAACGCTTGACGCCCCGGCCGCGGCTCGCGTAGGGCCATGCGGGGAGGCGGACATGCAATTGCAGCTGTCGACGTGGGCCGAGGTCGAGGCCTATCTCCGGACCAGCACCGGCATCCTCGTGCCGATCGGCTCGACCGAGCAGCATGGCCCGAACGGTCTGATCGGCACCGACGCGATCACCGCCGAGATGATCGCGCGGCGCGCCGGCGAGCTGGTGGCGGCGCTGGTCGCGCCCACCATCAGCGTCGGCCTGGCCGAGCACCACATGGCGTTCCCCGGTTCGATGACGCTCTTGCCCGCGACGCTCACCGCCGTCATCGAGGACTACGCCGCCTCGCTGGCTCGGCACGGCTTTCGCCACCTCTATTTCGTCAACGGCCACGGCGGCAACATCGGGCTCCTCAGGCGCGCCTCCGAGGCGCTCAACGGCCGCGCCGAGGGCCCACGCTGTCGCTTCGTCAACTGGTGGTTGGCGCCCCGCACCAAGGCCCTGCGCGAGACGCTCTATGGTGAGCGCGATGGTCAGCATGCGACGCCGAGCGAGCTGTCGGTGGTATGGTTCACCCACCCCACCCACGAGCGGCCCGCTCCGGCGCTGCCCGTGGCACCGCCGATGCAACGCTGGGAGGGCGCGGCGCACTACCGCGCGATGTTCCCCGACGGCCGCATCGGCTCCGACCCGCAGCTCGCATCGGCCGAGCACGGCGCTCGCCTATGCGCGGCGGCGGCCGAGGACATCGCCGAGGACTACCGCACGTTCATCGCCGCCGGCTGAATACTTGGCGTGGCGCCCGATAGCGATCAGGCGGCGTCGCCCGCCGCCAGCACGACGACGCCATCGTGCAGCGCGATCGGCACCGGGGTGAGCGATTTGCCGGCGCATGGCCCCCTGACGCAAAAGCCATCGCTGACCCGGAACCTGGCGCCGTGGGTCGCGCACTGGATCAGCGTACGGTCGCGGCTGAGGAACCTGCCGGCCTGCCAGTCGAGCGGCGTGCCGGTGTTCGGGCACGCGTTCACATAGGCGACGAACCGGCCATCGTGATGCAGGACGAAGATCTCATGACGCAGGTGGCCCTGGCGGAATTCGAGCGTCTCGGCCTGGCCTTCGGGGACGGCGCCGACCCGGCACAGGACATGGCCCGGCGGCGGCAGCCATTCCAGGGCGGGCGCCGACATGCCCACGGCCCTCAGGCCTGGGTATCCGTCATGCGGCACAGCCGCTGCCAGTGGGCATCCGCCACCGGAATCACCGACAGGCGCGCCTGGCGCACCAGAGCGAAGTCGGCGAACGCGGGATCGGCCTTGATCTCGGCCAGCGTCACGCGCCGCCCGACCGGGGTAAGGGTGGTGACATCGACCATACCGAAGCGGCCGCGCGGATCGCTCGGATCGGGATAGTACGTGCGCGCCACGGCAACGACGCCGACGATCGCCCGTTCGCCGCCCGAATGATAGAACCAGCAGCGCTCGCCCACGCGCATCGCCTTGAGGTTGCTGGCGGCCTGGAAGTTGCGCACGCCCTCCCAGTGGGTCCGACCATTCTTCACCTGGTCGTCCCACGACCACGTCTCGGGCTCCGTCTTGAGCAGCCAGTACGCCATGCTCTAGTCGCCACCCATGTTGATCGTGGTGCAGCGCCACGGCTTGACCACCACCGTGTCGAGCAGTCGCGCCTGGCGGTGGGGATCGGCCGCGGCGAACGCCTCGGCCTCCTCGAGCGTCGCGCCCTCGTAGACCACGAAGCTGCCGATCAGGTTGCTGTTGGTCTCATCGACCAGCGGCCCGGCCAGCCGCACGTGATCGGCCGAGGTCGCGAGATAGTCGCGATGGTCCTCTTCGCTCTGGCGCCGCCGCTCCGCCTGACCGGGCTTGTCGAAGCACAGGATGACATAGAGCATGGCGACGAGTCTTCTACGCGGGCGCACCGGGAGCCGCAAGCCCCGGGGTCTCGGTGACGAATGGGCGCGAGAGCAGGCGATCGATGCTGGCATCGATATCGGCGCCATGGTTGGCGATCGCGTTGACGGCCGCGCAGATCGGTAGCTCGACGCCGTGCCGTGCGGCTAGGGCGCACACCGCTTCGGCGGTGGTCGCACCCTCGGCCACGCTGCGCTGAGCGGCGAGATACCGGCTCGCCTCGGCCCCTCCGGCGAGGGCGATGCCGAACGCCAGGTTGCGCGACAACTGGCCCGTGCAAGTCAGCACCAGATCGCCGAGCCCCGCAAGACCCATCAGCGTCTCCGCCGCCCCGCCGAGCGCGCGCCCGAGCCGCATCATCTCGGCCAGTCCGCGCGTGATCAGGGTAGCGCGCGCGTTGTCGCCGAGCGCGCGGCCGTGCAGGATGCCGCAGGCGATGGCGAGCACGTTTTTTACCGCGCCGCCGAGCTGCACGCCGATGACATCGCGCGAGAGGTAGATGCGGAAGTGGCGGCTGCCGAGTACGTCACCGAGTGCCGCGCCGAGCGCCGCATCGTGACAGGCGAGGGTCGCCGCCGTCGGCAGGCCGCGCGCGACCTCGGCCGCAAACGTCGGCCCCGACAGCACGGCGATGGCCGTCGCCGGCAGGGTCGCCGCGGCGACCTCGCTCATGAACGCACCGCTCCCGCGCTCGATGCCCTTGGCGCCGATGACCACCGGGATCCCTGCGCTCAGGTGCGGCCGGAGCAGTGTCGTCACCGCCCGCAGATGCTGCGCCGGCGGGACCAGCAGCACGAGCTCGCGCCCGGCCACTGCCCTCGCCAAGTCAGAAGTCGCGGTGATCGCCGGGTCGAGGACCACGCCGGGCAGATAGAGCGCGTTCTCGTGGACGGCGCCGATGGCGGCCGCGACCTCGGGCTCGCGCGCCCAGATTGTGACCGCGGCGCCATTGCGCCGGGCCTGGATCGCCAGCGCCGTGCCGAACGCGCCCCCGCCGATGACGGCAATGCGCCGGCGCGCCGCACCGCTGGGCTGCACCACATCCAACCGAGCGAACCCCTTTGCCGATGATGGAAGCATTATGACCGATCGGCCGATCCTCGTCCTTGGCGCCGACGGCAGCTTCGGTGGCGCCGTCGCGGCGGAACTGTTGCTGCGGGGGCGCGCGGTGCGGGCCATGGTCCGCGCTCCCGACAAGCTGCGCTCGCGCGACCTGCCCGGCGCCGAGATCGTCGGCGGCGACGCCGAGGATCAGGCGGCGCTCGTTCGCGCCGCGGCGGGTGTGGGCGCCATCGTCCACGGCATCAACTACCCCTACCACCGCCGGCAGCCGCACATGGTGATCGTGACGCGCAACGTCATCGCGGCCGCGCGCGCGGCAGGGGCGCGGATCGTGTTCCCGGGCAACGTCTATGGCCTCGGCCACGCCGTTCAACCCGGTGGTCCGCGAGCTGTTCGAGATCCGCTATCTGTTCGACGACTCGGTGGTTCTCACGAGTTCCCGGCTGCCCGAGCTGTTGCCCGATTTCCGGCCGACGCCGCTGCCCGAGGCGATCGACCGGACACTCGCGAGCTACCGCGGCGGCGTGGCTGAGGACCG
>VGEJ01000133.1 GCA_016869335.1 Alphaproteobacteria bacterium
CGCGGCGCCGACGCCATCGGCGCGGCGGAGCGCACCGCCGAGTGGCTCCGCTACTACTCGCCCAAGCGCATCCACGCGCAGCTCTTGCAGGTGCACATGCTCAAGGACCTGCCCGTGCGCAGGGTGCTCGAGGTCGGTCCGTACTACGGGCTCGTCACCGCGATGCTGGATAACGCCGGTTTCGCAGTGACGACGCTCGACCTTGGCGAGCGCCGCTTCCACGGGCCGTGGCCGCACCTCACGATGGACCTGACCGCGCCGGACCCCGACCTGCTCCGCGGCTACGACTGCATCATGTGCTGTGCCACGCTCGAGCACATCCCTTTCGAGAGCGCGACCGCGGCGGTCGAGGCGTTCTGGGCCGCGGGGGTCCGCTTCGTTGTCGTCTCCGTGCCCTACGAGAGCACGCAGCTCTTCTTCCAGCTCTATCTGAACGCCCACACGCTGCGTGAGAGCTTCGCGCTCAAGAAGCTCCGCGCGCTGCGCACCTTTCGGTACGACCTCGCCGCCGACCCTTACGGCCACAAGTGGGAGGTCGGCTATCGCGGCTACCCGCTCCGCCGCTACGAGGCGATGCTGCTGGCGCCCGGCTTCCGGCTGGCGCGACGCGATTTCTCGTACCCCTGCTTTTGTGTTTTTCATCTGCTCGAACGCCCCGCAACCGCCTAAGCGCGAACCAGCCAGATCGATGAGCCAGACTCGGCGATCGCGCCGGTCCGCCACAGATAGTGGACCGACCACAGCACGCGCAGGACGCCACCAAGCAGGAGCCCGCCGAGGACGTATTGCTCGCTGTACCAGCGCCAACTGTAGAGCGCGTCGTACTCGTAGGGCAGGCAGATGTCGTGCACGTGAACCACGACGTCGCGCGGCAGCACCGCGATGACCTCGAGGAACAGGTAGGGCACGTCGGTGCCGTTGAAAGCGTCGTGCGAGCCGTCGATGAAAAGCACATCGCCGGCGGCGAGATCGGCCAGTCGCGCCAGCGGAACCTCGAGCACGTGCGCGGCGATGACCTCGTTGGCGACTTCGGCGATGGCCGCGCGCGGCGCGGGATCGATCGCAGTGATGTGGCTGCCGGCGCCCAGCGCGCGGCGCATGATCTGTGTGCTGTTGCCGCTGCCTACCTCGATGACTCGTCGCGGCTTCCGCGCGCGGAGGAGCGCGAACAGCGAGATCGTATCGGCCCCCGCGAAGTAGCTGTTCTCGGCCAGATCGCCGAGCTCGCGCGCGGCTTCGTCCTTGCTGCCCCGATAAGTGGCGAGAAACGACGCATCGTAGTCGGCGACCACGGCGCGAAGCGCGGCGTAGACGTGCTCGCCTGAGCAAGGGCGCACCATCCCCTTCGGTTTGCGGGCGATAACGATGTAGGGATCCTCGCGCAGGAGGATCTTGCGGGCGAGCGTGATCCTCTTGCTGAGCTTCATCGATGCGCGCCGGCGGTAGGGGATCGGCGTATCCAACCCCATCGTGCTATGTTCGCACAACCAGCTCCGCGAAACTCGGGCGAGTGCGATGCCGATCTTGCGCCACCTCCTCCTGAGAGCGGCCGTTCGTGCCGCGACCGATCCGGCCGTGCGCCGGCATGCCCGCCGCATCTATGAGAGCGAGCTCAAGCCCCGCCTCGGCGCCGCGCTGGCCGAGGCGCGGGAGGCCGCCCGCGACAACGATCCGCGGACCGACCCGGCCGGTTTCGCGAAAGCCCTCTTCGGCCGCCTGCGCGGCTTGCGCTAACGCGCCGCCTGCTTGGCCAGCACGTAGCGTAGCCTGCTGACCGCCAGCCGGGCGAGTGCGTGCGCCCCGCGGGCGGCATCGCCGCCGATCGACACCTCCGTGTGCGAGGCCGGATCGAGCGCCGATACCTTCACGTAGCCGCCGACCTGGCGGTACTCGAGGAGCACACTCGTCTCATCGAGTGTGCTCAAGCCGCTACCCACGCCAGGCGCGGCAGATCCATCTGTCGCCACACCCGATCGAGCGCATAGACCAGCTCGTCGATCATCTCGTCGCTGTGCAGGGGCGAGGGCGTGAAGCGCAGCCGCTCCGAGCCCCGCTGCACGGTCGGATAGTTGATCGGCTGGACATAGATCGCGTGCTCTTCGAGCAAGGCATCCGATACCGCCTTGCAGCGCGCCGCATCGCCGACCAGGACGGGCACGATGTGGCTGACCGAGGGCATCACCGGCAGTCCCGCGCCGGCGAGCAGCCGCTTGAGCCGCGCCGCCTGCCGCTGATGCCGCTCGCGGAGTTCGCCGGCCCGGCGGACGTGGCGGATGCTGGCCAGCGCGCCCGCCGCCAACACGGGCGACAGCGATGTCGTAAAGATGAAGCCCGAGGCGAAACTCCGCACCGCATCGACGATCGTGCCGCTTGAGGCGATATAGCCACCCATCACGCCGAACGCCTTGCCGAGCGTGCCCTCGATGATTGTCACGCGGTCCATCACGCCTTCGCGCTCGGCCACACCGCCGCCGCCCGGGCCATAGAGGCCCACGGCGTGTACCTCATCGAGGTAGGTCAGCGCGTCGTGCCTCTCGGCGACATCGCACAGCTCTGCGATCGGCGCGATGTCGCCGTCCATCGAGTACACCGACTCGAACACCACCAGCCGCGGCAGGTCCGGGTTGGTCTCACCGAGCATCCGCTCGAGATCGCCGGGGTCGTTGTGCCGGAAGATGCGCTTCTCGGCCCGGCTGAGTCTGATGCCCTGGATGATCGAGGCGTGATTCAGCGCGTCCGAGAAGATGACGCACCCGGGCAGCACCTGACCCAGCGTGCCGATGGCCGCCTCGTTGGAGATATAGCCCGAGGTGAACAGGAGCCCCGCCTCCTTGCCGTGGAGGTCGGCCAGCTCCCGCTCCAGCAGCACGTGATAGTGGTTGGTGCCCGATATATTGCGTGTGCCGCCCGAGCCCGCGCCAACGTCGTCGAGCGCCTGTTTCATCGCGCCGATGACACCGGGGTGCTGCCCCATGCCGAGGTAGTCGTTGCTGCACCATACGGTCACCGGACGGGGGCCGGAGGCGGCATGGCGAGTGGCGTGCGGGAAGTCGCCGGCGTGGCGGGTGAGGTCGGCAAAGACGCGGTACCGCCCTTCCTGTTTGAGTTGCGCCAGCCGGTCGGCCAGGAATTGCTGCCAATCCATCGGGCGGCCTAGTTCCATGTTAGCATTGCGCTTGACCGCATTGTGCCACAGCACGGTTAGCGTGTCGTTAGCGGGGCCGTGTAGGCGCGCGCCGTTGACGCGAGATTGATCGGTGTTCCGCCATGACGCAACCTCTGATTGCTAAATCGGGAGCGCGTGAGTCGACCTTCCGCTGGGATGATCCTCTGTTGCTCGAAGACCAGCTCCGGGAAGACGAGCGTCATGTCCGCGACACCGCGCGCGCCTACGCCCAGGACCGGCTGATGCCGCGGATTCTCGAGGCGAATCGACAGGAGCGTTTCGATCGCGCGATTCTGAACGAGATGGGCGCACTCGGGTTCCTCGGATCGACGCTCGTCGGCTATGGCTGCGCCGGGGTGAACCACGTTTGCTACGGGCTCCTCGCGCGCGAGATCGAGCGGGTCGATTCGAGCTATCGCTCGGCAATGAGCGTTCAGTCCAGTCTGGTCATGTACCCGATCCACGCCTACGGCTCGGAGGAGCAGCGCCAGCGCCTGTTGCCGCGCCTGGCGACGGGCGAGCTCGTCGGCGCATTCGGTCTCACCGAGCCCGATCACGGCTCCGACCCGGGTGGAATGCAAGCGCGCGCGCGGACCGTCGCCGGCGGCTTCGTGCTCGATGGCACCAAGACCTGGATCACCAATGCGCCCATCGCCGATGTGTTCGTGGTGTGGGCCAAGAACGACGCCGGCGCAATTCGCGGCTATCTGCTCGAGCGCGGCATGAGCGGGCTGACCACGCCCCGAATCGAAGGCAAGTTCGCGCTCCGCGCCTCGACCACCGGGCAGATCGCGATGGCCGGGGTGTTCGTGCCGGCGGCAAACGAGCTCCCGGGTGTCAGCGGACTCAAGGGGCCATTCGGGTGCCTAAACAAGGCCCGCTTCGGCATCTCCTGGGGTGCGCTCGGCGCCGCCGAGTTCTGCTGGCACGCCGCCCGCCGATACGCCCTCGAGCGCAGCCAGTTCGGCCGGCCGCTGGCCGCCAATCAGCTCATCCAGAAGAAGCTCGCCGACATGCAGACCGAGATCACGCTCGGCCTCCAAGCCTGCCTTCGTATCGGCCGCTTGCTCGATGAGGATCGCGCCACCCCCGAGATGATCTCGTTGCTCAAGCGCAACAATTGCGGCAAGGCACTCGACATCGCCCGGGCGGCGCGTGACGTGCACGGCGGCAACGGCGTGTCCGACGAGTACCACGTCATCCGCCACGTCATGAATCTCGAGGCGGTGAACACCTACGAGGGCACCCACGACATCCACGCCCTGGTGCTCGGCCGCGCCCAGACCGGCATCCAGGCATTCACGGGCGGCTGACGGGAGCGGCTCAGCCAACCGCACCCTCGAGCTTCAACAGATCGGCGATGATGGCGTAGGCAGTCGGCACAGGCCCGGCGCCGGCGCCAACGATCGTGGTCTCGCCGAGCAGGTCGGTCGTGAAGGTCAGCGCATTCGTGACCCCGCCGACGCCGGCGAGCGGATCGCTCAGCGGCAGCGCCATCGGCCGGACGCTCGCCTCCAGCTCGCCGTTCCGGCGCGCGACCGTGCCGATCAGCTTGTAGCGGCAGCCCTCGGCCGCGGCCCGCGCGATATCGTGGGGCGTGATGCCGGTGATCCCCTCGCACGGCGTCGTGGCCGGATCGAGTGCACCGCCCATCAGCGCGTTGGCGAGAATCACCACCTTGGCGAGGGCATCGCGGCCACTCACGTCGGCCTCAGGATTGGCCTCGGCGTAACCGGCGGCCTGAGCGGCGGCGAGCGCGGCAGCGTATCCGGTCCCGGCCTCCATGGCGCCGAGGATGTAGTTCGTCGTGCCGTTGAGGATGCCGCGCAGGCCCGTAATCGTCGTGCCGGCAAGGCAGTTGCGGGCGAGGTTGAACACCGGCGTGCCGCTCATCACGGTGCCCTCGTACAGGAACTGCATCCCGTGGGTGGCGGCGAGGGCGCTCAGCGCGCGATGATGCAGCGCGACCGGACCCTTGTTGCATGTCACGACGTTGCGGCCGGCTTCGAGCGCAACGCGACAATGGCTGGTGGCCGGCTCGCCGGTGACCAGGTCGGTGACCGAGAGTTCGACGACAGCGGTGCCGTTGCTCTCGCGGATCATCGTCAGCGCATCCCAGTTGCGCGTATCGGTCGTGAAACGACCATGGTGCCGGACCTCGGCGAGACAGCGGACGAGATCCAGGCCAGCGGGATCGAACACGGTGCCGAAGCGCAGATCGCTGATCGCGACCACCCGGCAGCCGAGGGCGCGCACGGTGCCGGCCGCGTCGGCCAGGAGCGACGCCAGCGCCTGGCCGACGACACCGAATCCAACCAGCGCCAGCCGCTGCTGCATCGCCACTCCCTCCCCTGCCGCCTCACGGGCGCGGCGATGTTAGGGGGTGGACGGCGCACTGCCAACCGTCGCCAGCGCTTGTGACCGGCTCGCAACTGGAGTAAGCACGGCGAAGCGCCGCACCGGGCGCGGCCCCGCGCGCTCTTTCGATCATGCCCAGCGCCGTCCTTTATGTCGCCGTCGTTCTGGTGTGGGGCACCCTCTACATCGCCGTTGCCCAGCAAGTGGCGGCGATCGAGCCCGAGGTCGCCGTGGTCTACCGGTTCGCCGCGGCCGGGATCGTGCTGCTCGGTTGGTGCTGGTGGCGCGGGCGCCCGCTCCGCTACACGCAGCGCCAGCACGCGTTCCTGGCAATCCAGGGCGTGTCGATGTTCTCGACCACCGACCTCTTCATGTACAACGCGATCCAGCACATGACGGGCGGCCTGATGTCGCTCGTCTTCACCCTGATCACCATTCTGAACGTCCTGTTCGCGGCGGTGCTGCTGGGCATGCCCGTGCGGCCGCGCGTGGTGGCCGGCGGGCTGCTCGGGCTCCTCGGCATGGCGATCGTGTTCTGGCCCGCGCTCGCGGAGTTCAAGATCGGAAGCGGCGCGCTGATCGGACTTGGCTTTGCACTCCTGGCGACGATCAGTGCATCGCTCGCCCAGATCGTCTCGGCACGGAACCAGCGCGCCGGGCTACCGGTGCTCGAAACGACGGGCTACTGCATGCTCTATGGCGCCCTGTTCTCGGCCGTGGTGGCGCTGGCGCTCGGTCGCCCCTTCGGGTGGAGCTGGTCGGCACCGTTCCTGATCTCGTTCGCCCACGTCGTCATCCCGTGCTCGATCTTCGCCTGGGTGGCGCTCCTGGTGCTGCTCGGCCGCATGGGGCCGGATCGGGTGGCCTACCTGAACGTGCTCATCCCGATCGTCGCGCTGACGGTCTCGGCGGCGTTCGAGGGGCTCGCGATCTCGGGCATGATGGCGCTCGGGATCGTGATCGCGTTGCTCGGCAACGTGCTGGTCCTCACCACCTTTCAGCGGACGCGCGCCGCGCCGGAGCTGATCAAGGGGTGAAAGCCCGGCACGGGCAGGGTCAGGCGTTGAGGTCGATCACCGTCCGGCCGCGCACCTGGCCCGCCAGGATGGCCGCACCGACGCGCAGGAGTTCGGCAAACGGCACCACGGTGGTCATGGCAGCGAGCTTGTCCCTCGGCAGATCATGGGCCAGCCGCAGCCACGCCTCGCCGCGGATCCTCGCGGGTGCGACCGGCGAGTTAATGCCGATCAGGCTCACGCCGCGCAGAATGAACGGCAGCACCGTGGTCTTGAGCTCGAGCCCCGCGGTATTGCCCGAGGCGGCGACGGTCCCGCCCTCCTCCAGCTGGCGCAACACGGTCGCGAGGATGGCACCGCCCACCGCATCGACCGCGCCAGCCCAGCGCACGGCCTCGAGGGGGCGAGCTTCGGCCTGGGCCAGCTCCTCGCGGGGCACGATCTCGCTCGCCCCGAGCCCGCGTAGATAGCCGGCAAGCTCG